>NZ_JBEHGD010000023.1:0-31132 GCF_040225835.1 Corynebacterium sp. KPL3927 | reverse complement strand
TGACTCACAATGAACATCCTCTCTTACGGACACAAAATCCGCACTAATCGGGTGTCCACTAAACGAGGGTAACCTCACGAACGGTAGTCTAGCTAGACAGTAGTTGCGGATTGAACGGTTTGGCATTCAGCAGGGGCATCTGTCATGGGGTCTTACAAAATAGGAAAAATTCAGAATACGAAGACAATAGACAAGTCGTTTATTCAGCGGCTGTTGAGCCTGGTTCGCGCATTAACGGTGGCTGCAGCGTGATGTGCGGCCCAAATGTTCCCAGCCCTTGAACATGTCCCGAATCATTCAGGTTTTACGAAAGAAGGCCGAAGGCAGAGGCCAAGCAGAGCAGATTCAAGAATTGCTCAAAACTTCAGCTTTAGTTTTCCGCCTAAGTAGATAGTGCCGCTTGGCACAAACCGGTTCGATGGCCTCATTGTTTCTTCACCGCAAGATTTAACAACAGATCAGCGCCCCAGCCCCTCCACTCAACTGTGAAGGTCTGGGGCGCTGGTGCGTGGAAGGCTTAAATAGCCTTCTCGCCACGCTCGCCGGTACGGACGCGGATGACGTCTTCGACGGGGGCTATCCAAATCTTGCCGTCACCGATTTCGCCGGTGCAGGCGGCATCGACGATGGCATCGACAATCGCTTCGGCGTCATCGTCTGCCACGATGAGCTCGATTTTGGCCTTGGGGACAAAGGAGGTGGCGAATTGGGCGCCGCGGTAGATTTCCTTGTTGCCGCGTTGCTGGCCAAAGCCTTCGATTTCGGTCACTGTCATACCCGGTGAGCCGAGCTTTTGTAGTGCTTGCTGGATATCATCAAGCGTAAAGGGCTTGACCACGGCTGTTACGAGTTTCATTGTTACTCCTAGGTATCGCTGGGCGTTTAGTTGCGGCTGGTGGTACCGCGCATGGCACGGCCGCCAATGTCGTAGCCAGTCTCACGGTGGCCACCAAAGTCAATGCCGTCGGTTTCAATCTGGTCGGTCACGCGCCAGCCGATGGTCGCCTTCAAAATCACCGCAATGATGGCAGTAATGACTGCGGCGAAGACCACGGCGATCGCTGCGATGAGAATCTGTACGATGAGCAGCTTCCAACCTTCTACGCCGCCGCCGGTAAAGATGCCGCGCTCATTGGCAAAGAACGCAACTGCCACGGTGCCCCACAGGCCGGCGACTAGGTGGACGCCCACGACGTCGAGGGAGTCATCAAAGCCGAAGCGGAACTTCAGGCCCACGCCCAAACAACCCAGCATGCCGCCGAGGGCACCCATGATGAGGGAGGTGACCGGGTTCAGGTCGCCCGCAGCCGGGGTAATGGTGACAAGTCCTGCAACCACACCGGAGGCAGCGCCCAGGGAGGTGCAGTAGTTATCGCGCACCTTTTCCACGAGCAACCAGCCCAGGATTGCGGCAGCCGTTGCGGCGGTGGTGTTGACCCAGGCCAGGCCGGCGAGGCCATCGGCTGCGAAGGCGGAACCGCCGTTGAAGCCGAACCAACCGAACCACAGCAGGCCGGCACCGAGCATGACCATGGGCAGGTTGTGGGGGCGCTGCACGCTCTTCGGGAAGCCTTGGCGCTTGCCCACGACAATCGCCAGAACCAGTGCGGCCGTACCGGCGGAAATGTGGACGACGGTACCACCGGCAAAGTCGATGGGGGCCACAAGCGCTTCCCCACCTTCGCTGCCGAAGATCCAGCTGGTGACGCTGCTTTCGCCCTCACCGAGGATGCCGCCGCCCCAGACCATGTGGGCCAGCGGGAAGTAGACAAAGGTTGCCCACAGGCCGCTGAAAAGCATCCAGGTCCCGAACTTCACACGGCCGGCGAGTGCACCGGAGATAATCGCGGTGGAAATAACGGCGAAGGTGAGCTGAAAGCCGATATCGATGATATTGGCGTAGCCTTCCGCACCTTCGAGGTATTCACCATTGGCATCAAAGATGGAATCCTTGAGTCCGAAGAACTCGAAGGGGTTGGCAACGATGCCGCCCCAGGACTCCGTGCCGTAGCTCATTGACCAGCCCCAGAGGATGTAAATGATGCTGACTACCGCTAGTGAGCCGAAGGACATCAACATCATGTTGAGCACACCGCGGCGCTCTGTCATGCCTCCGTAAAAAAGTGCGAGGGCTGGGGTCATGAGCAACACGAGAGCCGCGCTCATGAGCATCCAGCTCGCATTGCCTGCAATCACCGAATCCATTATTTCTCCTTGTAGGGTTCCTTCATTGCTTTTCATAACGGTAGTACTACAGGTATATAAATATCTATTGCTCTATAGATTAATCCCCCATGTGGGGCTACCTTAAGCTTGTCACCTCCTGGTTTCCCGCTTTACAGCGTTAAAAGCCGTCCCCTCGCGCAAGGCGGTCCGGCCCACCGAAACACCTGCCCAGAAGCTCAAAGAATTTACTGTGCGTTCATATCGATCCCAAGTTGCCTTAACTTCGGTGCAGTTAGATTGACGTTCCTGATCACTACTCTCTCTGGAGGAACTTCCCCAATGAAGCCAAAACACTCTTCTCTCGCTGCCCTAGCCCTTGCTTCAACCGTTCTTCTTAGTTCGTGCGGTGAGCCTGCGACCGACGATGAAGATACGAAGGCCGCAAGCGATTCAACCTCTATTACCGTCTATACGTCTGAGCCGGAAGAAAAGGTCGATGAAATCAATGCGGCCTTCAATGAAGAAAACCCCGATATCGAGGTCAAGGTGTACCGCGCCGGTACCGGCGATTTGAACGCGCGCATTTCTTCGGAGAAGCAATCTGGCGATATCGAGGCAGACGTTTTCTGGGCGGCCGATGCACCTACCTTTGAAAATTACGCCGAGGATGGCGATCTCATCGAGCTTGCCGATGTCGATTCCGACGACATCATCGATGAGGCCAAAGACGACGAGAGTTTTTATGTCGGCACGCGCATTATCCCTACGGTCATTGCTTATAACACCGACGAAATCGCAGAAGGCGATGCCCCGACCTCGTGGGCGGATCTCACCGATCCGAAGTACAAGGACAAACTCGTCATGCCTAACCCGGCGGTCTCTGGTGCGGCAGCATTTAATGCCTCAGCATGGAAGAACAATCCAGACCTCGGTGAAGCATGGATCGAAGACTTGGGCAAGAATTCCCCGATGATCGCAGAGTCCAATGGTCCTACTTCCCAAGAAATCGCCTCCGGCTCCAGGCCCGTGGGCGTGGTCGTCGATTACTTAGTCCGCGACCTAGCGGATAAGGGATCCCCAGTTGCCCTCGCCTACCCTAGCGAGGGATCACCGTATATTTCTGAGCCCGCGGGCGTATTCAAAGACTCCAAGGAACAAGAAGCAGCACAGAAGTACATCAACTTCCTGCTTTCGAAGAAGGCTCAAGAAATCGCCGTCGAGCAGTCGTACCTCCCAGTACGTGAGGACGTGGGAACTCCAGCGGACACCCCTGAACTCGCAGACATTGAGCTCATGGACCAGGACCTGGAGAAAATCACCAAGGATAAAGACGCCGCCGTCGAGGTATTCCAAAAGGCAGTGTCTTCCTAGTTCTAGATGGCTCGTTTGTTGAAAAATCCCTCCGTATCCGCGCTGCGCGTTGGCGTGTGGCTCATTGCCATTGGCCTGTTCATCGCACCTTTATCCCTTGTTGTCTCCCTTGCACTGGGCGGGAACCAAATCCCCGTCTTGCTAGAGCAAGGGCTCGGTATTGCTACATGGAATTCGCTTTTCACCACGGCGCTTTCGGCGCTCGCCGCCGTTATTATCGGCACCGTTATTGCCATCGCGTTAGACCGCACGGATATCTACGGCTCATCGGTTCTGCGCCTATTCCTGCTCTCGCCACTCTTAGTTCCGCCATTTATCGGAGCGATCGCCTGGATTCAACTCTTCGGCCCGAATCAGGGGTTGAATAAGCTCTTTGGGTTCGAGATATGGAATATCTACGGCGCCGACGGGGTCATTGCGCTGATGACCATCCATTCTTTTCCCACGGCATACGTCATCATTTCTTCGAGCCTGCGCTCCATCTCCCCCGATTTTGAGCTAGCCGCCCGGGTATCTGGCGCTTCCGTGATGACAGTTCTGCGCACTGTCACCCTTCCGCTCTTGCGCCCCGCGCTATTATCCGCGTTTACCCTCACGGCAATTGCTAATCTGGCGGATTTCGGGATTCCCGCCATCATCGGCTCGCCGGCTCGGTTCGAAACGCTCGCGACGATGATTTACCGGTTCATTGATTCCGGCACCGTATCCAACCCCTTACAGGTGGTCTCGACCATCGGCGTCGTCCTCCTATTTTTGGGAATCGGCGCAGTCATCATGGACTACCTCACCTCCCTGAAAAACTCGTCTTCTACCCATGAATCCGGAAGCCCGGCGCGCTTTGCGCTGCATTCAGCGCGCTGGCCGGTCACGATCATCATGTGGGTGTGTGGACTCGCCATTTCCATCGGCCCAATCCTTGGTTTGGCCTACCGCGCATTGCTGCCGGCTCCTGGGGTTCCGTTTACCTTAGAAACCATCTCGCTGGCGAACTTTAGCAGTGCTTTATCCAACCCGCGCGTCATCGCTGGGCTCAGCAATTCCGCATTTCTATCAATAACCGCCGCGATCATCTGCGGGATTCTTGGCTGGGTCATCGGAATTTTAGTGACCCGGACCCGGGCGCGGGGAAATACACTCTTAACTCTTTCTGCGCTGCTACCGAGCGCGCTGCCTGGGCTCATCATCGGCGTCGCCTGGCTGATTGCCGGGCGCTATACCGGGTTATATAACACCATTTGGATAATCCTTATCGCCTACGTCTGCGCTTTTACCGCACTCGTTGTCCAGTCCGTGCGTGCCCCGTTAATAAGCACCCCAGTCACCGTGGAAGAAGCAGCGCGCATTTCTGGTGCCACGCCGCTTAAGGCGCTATTTAGCACCACCGGCGCAATGACCATTCCGGCGGCGATCTCGGGTGCGGTGCTCGTCGCGGTGACCGCGATTCGAGAACTTACTATTTCCGTACTCCTCGTCGCACCCGGGACCACAACACTGGGTGTCCAAGTCTTCAACCTGCAACAGGCAGGAAATTACAACCAGGCATCGGCACTCGCCCTGCTCTTTGCACTGCTTGGCATCATTGCCCTTGCACTGACTATCCGTGCTCCAAAGGTAAGGACTTAATAATGGCGAAAATTGCAGCTTCCCACCTCACGGTCACTTTTCCGGACGGAACCACCGGACTGCGCGATATCAACCTCTCCATCGAGCCTGGGGAACTCATTGCACTCGTTGGCCCCTCAGGCTCCGGTAAAACCACGCTCCTGCGCACCATCGCTGGCTTTATTTCCCCTTCATCGGGTGAGCTTTACATAGATGGTCGGCAGATGACTGCCATTCCTCCCGAGAAACGCGGCATTGGCATGGTATTCCAACAGCACGCAATATGGCCGCACATGTCCGTTAAAGACAATGTTAGCTACCCGTTGCGCCAGGCGAAAGTAGCAAAGGCCGAGCGCGAAGAGCGCATTTCTGAGACTTTAGCTCTCGTGGGCCTGCCGGGATTCGAGGACCGTACTCCGGACAGCCTTTCTGGCGGGCAGCGCCAGCGCGTTGCCCTGGCCCGGGCGATCGTCGCTAACCCTAAGGTCTTATTGCTGGATGAGGCTCTTTCGGCCCTCGATGAACCATTGCGCGATAATTTGCGCCGAGAGCTGGTAGCCCTGACGCAAAAGCAACGCCTAACCACGATGCACGTCACCCACGATCGCGCCGAGGCGCTGGCAATAGCAGATAGAGTCGTGGTTCTAGACGGCGGCGAAATCCAGCAGATTGCTACCCCGCAACAGCTACTGGAAGATCCCGCTAGCCCGGTGGTCGCGGGATTTATTGCGGATGCCACGATTGTCCAGACCACTATTTCAGGAGGCCGCGTCGAGTGCCCCGCCCTTGGGATCTCTTGGCCATTGAGTGAAGTAACCGTGCGGGACGAAGGCACTAAGGCCGCCATCTTGCCACACCACGCAACAATCGTGGAGGAAAACCATCCAGGCGCCACGGTTGCGGCGGTAGTTGACTCCGCCATTTTCGAAGCCGGGCACTACTCCGTTACCGCCTCCCACGAATCTGGGGTCACGTTCCGCACTACTGCAGTTAATAAACCAGAGCTTGGACAATCGGTGCGTATTCGCTTCTCGCCGCCCCTGATTTATTAATTCACCGCATCGCGCAAACTTTGGCCAGTTCAGCGCTTGCACTGCACCACCATTTACCGCAACGGTTGCACCCGCTTTCGGGCGGGCCTAATATGCTTCCACGCTGGACTTTAAGTTTTCCACTATCGGACTTTCAGCCCACTCATTTCAATTAAGTACCACCTGCAAGGAACGCGTATATGTCCGACTCCGCATCCCCGTCCTCCACTCCCGTGGAAGAACAGTCATCCCTTTCGCTGGAACACCAGGCAGAGCAGATGCCTGCTGAGGTATCCAAAAAGCGCCGCTTTAGCGATGGCTGGAAGCTCTTTGTATGCATTGCCATCGTGCTCATCGGCGGGTTGGGCTCATCGCTGGTGCAAACCGATGGCGGCAATGTTCAGGTCACCGATCTAAAGATCGCCGGCAAGCACGGCGCTACGGTCACCGCAGATCTCTTCCGCCCGAAGGACGCGACGCCGGAGAATAAAGCGCCCATGGTCATCGTCTCACCCGGTTTCCAGCGCACCAAGGAAACCCAGGTCTCCAACTCGCTGGAATTGGCCCGGCGCGGCTTTGTCACCCTGGTAGTTGACCCATATAACCAGGGCGAATCGAGCTCGCAGCACCCGGATGATAGTGATTCCGCCATCGTGACCGCCATTGATTACGTCACAGACCACCTGGATACGTTCAATTACGTCGATGAGGATCGAATCGGCATTACCGGCCACTCCGCCGGTGGTACCGCAGTGCGCACCGCGGCCAATAAATACGGCAAGAAGGTCGATGATGCGCTCAAAGCCGCCAAGGATCCGGATAGCGAAGGCGGCACCACCATCACGGATGGCGAGCGCAAGCGCGCCGAGGATCTGGATAAGATCTCCGCAGTCTTTATCTCCGGCTGGCTCAAGAACTTAAACGATAAAAAGTTCGCCCACGTGCACTCCAATATGGCGCTGGGCTATGCCCGCTACGATGAGGGCGGTTACCGCAATATCAATGGCGATGGTGATCTGCGCGATGCGCCGGAGGCCCTGTCCATGGTCAATTCTGGGCTCAAGAAACAAGACCAGGTGGACCGCATTGAAATTGGCCATGGGTACGGGGACATCGACAAGGGCACCTACCGCATTGCCTATAACGATGAAACGCTGCACCCGCTGCAGCCGCTTACACCCAGTGCCATCGGCAGTATCCTCGAGTTCTTCGATGACACCCTGGATGCCCCAGTGAAGATGGATTCCGGAAATCAGACGTGGTGGCTCAAGGAGGTCTTTAACCTCCTGTCCCTCATCGGCGGCATTGCCATGCTCTTCCCGCTGACCCGCATGCTATTGCGCACCCGCTACTTCGCACCAGTGGCGCAGGCGCTTCCAACGGTACCGAAGCGCCCACGGGGCAAAGAGGCCGCTAAGTTCTGGGCGTTCTTCGTGCTCACGGCGGCCATCGCGTTCTTCACGTTCATGCCGCTGGCAAACCTATCGCAAGATGTCTTTTACGATGCCGCGAATAAGGTCAGCACCTGGTTCTTCCCGGCGCGCATGGTCAACTCGGTGGTCGTGTGGGCCATCGTCAACGGCATCGTCGGGCTTATCTTGTTCTATATCACCCGGGATAAGTCCACCTACGCCCGTGGCGAGCGCGCCCGTTCCTGGGGCATCACGATGAGCTGGCGCACCTTTGGGCGCACGCTACTGCTGGCCTTCATCTTGCTCTTCGTGTATTTCTCCGTGCTATCCATTGTGTATCTCGCTTTCCACAATGATTACCGCTTCTTGGTCGTAGCCTCCCGCCCGCTAACACTGCGCTGGTTCCTTGTGGCTCTCATGTACGTGCCGGCGATGTTCATCTTCTACCTGGCCAACTCCATTCGCGCCGGTGTGGGCACGCGCTATAGCGATACGCCCAAGTGGCAGACCTACCTCATTGCGGCGCTGGCCAACTCCGTCGGCTTGGCGATGATCTTCGTTATCCAATATTCCGTCTTCGCCGCCACCGGCACGGTGCACTGGACCGATGACTGGCTGTATGTCAATATGCTGCAGTCCATCTTGCCCATGATGATCCTGCTGCCCATCTTGAACAAGATGTTTTATGCCAATACCGGCCGCGTATGGCTTGGGCCCCTGGTTATCGCGCCCATCTTTATCACCATGTCCCTAGGCGGCAGCGTGGCCTATATCCCGAGCCTCGCTTAAGCTCTAAGCCATGAGTGAAATCACCAAGCAGTATTCCGTTGACCTTAACCGCGTAGGAAATTCGGTGTACCGGGCCACCAATGCGGATGGGGCCAGCATCGAATTTGGCCGCGGGGAGGGCCTGTTGTCGCCGGTAGAACTCCTGCTGGCCGCCGTCGCGGGGTGCACCGCGGTGGATGTGGATGTCGTGACCTCCCGGCGCACCGAGCCGGAGTCTTTCCAGGTGCGCGCAGAGGGCGACCGCGTGGATGAGGATGGCGCTTCGCGGCTTTCCGATGTCCGCGTCGCCTTCGACCTCGCCTTCCCCTCCACCCCGGATGGCGATAAGGCCCGCGCGCTCGTGGATAACCTCATCCGCATCTCCCACGAGAAGGACTGCACGGTATCGCGCACCGTGGAACACGCCACGAACGTGGAATTTAGCAACGAGTCAAAATAAAAAACGACTTGCCCACCGTCTCCTGCTATGGTGCATTTGTTAACTATTGTGACTAATGCGATCACTGCAGGAGCTTTTCATGTCACCGTCTCTGTCTCGTCGCGGCCTCTTGAAGGCAAGCGCCCTTGCCCTTACCGCCGGCGCCATTGGTGCGGCCGCACCCTCTGCCGCCGCCCTCGGCCCGGTGCGCGGGACCATTATCGATTTTTCCTCTGGCATCCCCTCCCCCGCCGCCATCAAGCGTGCGGGCCATATCGGTGCCATTCGCTACGTTTCCAATAAGCGCCCCGGCGCGGCCTGGATGACCGGCAAGCCGGTCACACTCCAAGAGACTGCCGCCAATGCCGCGGCCGGCCTGCCCACAGCCTCGGTCTATCAATTCGGCCGCGCCGAAACCGCCGATTGGAAGCAGGGCGCGGCGGGCGCCGCCATCCACGCCCCGCAGGCCATTTCGCTGCACAAGGCCGCCGGTGGACCCACGCACCGCCCCATTTATATCGCCATCGACGATAACCCCACCCGCGAGCACTACACCCAGTTCATCCGGCCGTACCTGCAGGCATTTTCCAAGGCCCTGTCCGTGGCCGGCTACCAGACCGGCGTCTACGGCAACTACAACACCATCGAGTGGGCCAGCCGCGATGGGATTGGCACCTTCTACTGGATGCACGATTGGGGTTCCAACGGGAAAATCCACCCCAAGACCACCATTCACCAGCTGCCGCAGTCGCGCCAGCAGACCATCGAGAACGTCATCGTCGATGTCAACGAGGTCTACGCCAGCGACTGGGGCCAATGGACGCCCGGTTCCAAGCAGCCAGGCATCCAGGATCTCAGCTCCACCCTGGACAAGGCCATCCCGAATATGCCGGAGCTGCCGCAGCTCAACGCGGATGGGGTGAGCTTTAAGGGGTCATCGCTAAGCAACGAGCAAATTCGCGGGCTTGCCGATGCCGCCCAGGACATCGCCAAGGCCATTAAGTAGGCCTATTTCCCCTTGGGCTCGGAGGACTTCATTTCGTCCTTTTTGTCCTTGTCCTTCTTCTCGCTCGAGGTCGGCTTCTCCGAGGTTGTCTCGATGGGCGGGACGTCCTCGCCGTCCTTGTACTTCAGAAACCGCTCGGTGGCCTTGCCCAGGTTCTCACCATTGATCTCACTCTTGACGTAGTCCGTGAGGTCATCGGCAGAGCCATTAATGGAGGCCGCGGCGACGAAGTTTTTGCCAAAGGACACCGAGGAATTGATGGACTTATCGTTGGACCAGCCCCACTTGCTGCCCACGACATTAGAAAGCTTCGCGGTGCCATAATCCTGGTCATAACCATCTTCTGAAACGGGATCCGCGTGCGCCATCGCCACGAGCACGGGATGGGTTTCATCGCGCTTGATGAGCTGCGAGATGAAGCTGGCGACGTCATAGGTGGAGGTTTCCGAATAGCCCCAGGTCTCGCCCGCCTTGGTGGATTCCAGATCGTATTCCTTGGCAATCTTATCGATGGAATCCGGGTACTTCTTAAACAGCTCCTCGGCGCTCTTATCAGAAGAGCTGGCGATCATGCCGAGCGCCTCATATTTATCTTCGTACTCACCCTGTTCAATGACGTAGGTAGCGATATAGAGCTTAATGAGGCTAAGTGCCGGGCGGGGATCGTGTTCTGCCGCAGAGCCCATATACATGCCATCGTGCAGGCGAATATAGCTAATGGAATGGTCCTCATCCCCCTTGAGGAACTCATTGATGCGCGGGGGCACCTTTGCCGCCCTATGCGCGGTAATCGTGGTGTCTTCGGCTTTGGCGGTGCTATCTCGCTCGCTATTGCTGCACCCAGCAACCGTAGAGCAGGCAAGCATGCACACGGCAAGGGCGGCACCAGCCTTTACTGATGCCGCCGCGTTGAGAGAGGACGGATTAAACACGTCGAACCATATTACCGGTAATTGCTACCTTTCGGGCAATTAGTGCTGGACTGGGGCCTCGACGCCCACACCGGTCAAGGAACGAACCTCCATCTCTGCCGCCAACTCGTCCAAGTTGTCCGGCTTGGTCACGATGGATACGAACCAACCGACGAAGAAGGACAGCGGGATACTGACCAGACCCGGCGAGGTCAGCGGGAAGATAGCCCAGTCCGCGTTCGGGAACATGGCGCTTTCGGTACCGGATACCGCTGGGGAGAAGAAGATGAGGACCAAGCAGGAGACAACACCGGTGTACATGGAAGCCACGGCACCCGCGGTGTTGAAGCGGCGCCAGTATAGCGAGTACAGGATAGTCGGCAGGTTAGCCGATGCCGCCACAGCGAAGGCCAGGGAGACCAGGAAGGCCACGTTCTGGGTCATCGCCAAGATACCCAAGATAATGGAGACAATACCCAGGACCACCACGGTAGCCTGCGAGACGCGCACCTGCTCTGCCTCGGTGGACTCACCGTTGCGGATAACGGCGTGGTAGATATCGTGCGCGATGGAGGCGGAGGCGGTAATCGCCAGGCCCGCCACCACGGCAAGCACGGTGGCAAAGGCCACGGCGGAAATAATCGCCATGAAGATGGAGCCACCGATTTCCAGAGCCAGCAGCGGTGCCGCAGCATTCGCGCCGCCCGGTGCGTTCAGGATGCGGTCCGGACCAACCAGTGCGGCTGCACCGTAGCCCAGGATCAGGGTCATCAGGTAGAAGGAACCGATGATAACGATGGCCCAGGTCACGGACCGGCGCGCCTCAACGGCGGTCGGCACGGTGTAGAAGCGCATCAGAACGTGTGGCAAGCCACCCACACCCAGCACCAGGGACATACCCAAGGAGATGAAGTCCAACTTAGCGGCGGTAGAGCCGCCGTACTTCAGGCCCGGCTCCATGATTTCCTTGGCCTCATAGCCCTTTTCATGGAGGTAATCGGACGATGCGTGCATATCAATTGCGGTGCTGAACATGTTGCTGAATCCACCGCGCAGAGAGACAAACACCATGATGCACATGATGACCACACCGGTTACCAGCAGGACGGCCTTAATCATCTGCACGTAGGTGGTGCCCTTCATGCCGCCGACCAAGACGTAGAGGATCATCAGCACGCCGACGATACCGACGACAACTGCCTGCCATTTAAAGTCATGGATGTTCAGCAGCACGGCCACCAGGGACCCGGCGCCGGCCATCTGGGCGATGAGGTAGAACAGCGTCACGAAGAGCGTGGCGATGGACGCAGCCACGCGCACCGGCTTTTGCTTCAGGCGGAAGGACAACACGTCCGCCATGGTAAAGCGGCCCACGTTACGCATCGGCTCGGCCACGAGCATCAGGGCCACGAGCCAAGCGACGAAGAAGCCGACGGAGTACAAGAATCCGTCGTAGCCGTTAAGCGCCACCGCACCGACGATACCGAGGAAGGACGCTGCAGAAAGGTAGTCACCGGAAATGGCCAAGCCATTCTGGCGGCCGGAGAACGAGCCACCACCGGTATAAAAGTCCGAAGCCTTCTTCGTGGTCTTGCCGGCGCGCAGCACGACGGTCATCGTCACCACGAGGAAGATGCCGAAGATGGAGATATTCAGAATCGGGTTACCGGCAGAAGTTTCTTGTGCAAGGTAAGTGGTAGTCATTTACTTGGCCTCCAACTTCTCACGAATAGCAACCGATTTAGGCTGAATATTCTTATTGGCGTACTTCACGTAAACCCAGGTAATGATGAACGTGGTGAGGAACTGGGCTAGGCCGAAGACGAGGCCAATATTCCAGCCGCCATCGCCAAGCTCAATGGCCATAAAATCAGGCGCAAACACGGCAGTCAGCACGTAGACGATGTACCACACGAAAAACGCGACGGTCATGGGAAAAGTGAAACTACGATAAGCGCTGCGCAGCTCGCCAAACTCTTCGCTATCGCGCATTTCTATGTAGTCGGCTGCCGTAAGCTCACGGCGCTCGACGGAAGCAGTTGTATCACTCATAGAAGGGTTGTCTCCTTGGGTGAGAGAGGTTCTGTACAAACGAGGCGAGATGTGTTGTTCATAACTACCTGCGTTGCTATGTAAGATACAGAACATTTTTTGCAAAGCAGTAAATATTGCCAATACGCCCCATAAAAACTCCCCCCTTTTAGCTTGATAGGTTCCGATGAACTGGGCTAATATTCTTTGCAAATCACCCCCTTCACCCTGAATTTAAGTGGTTCGCAAATTTTGTTAACCAGACATTAACTAATGAGTAAAGGCCGCACGAAAGGAACCACCTATCAACGTCGTTGGTGCTTTGACCAGCACGTACTCTCCACCCAACGGGCACGCACAGCAAAAGCCACCGACGACGCCGTCGCCGGTGGCTCCTTCGCCCGAGAGTGCTTTCTTAGCCCTCAGCACCCGGGAATTCGCGGGGGTCATTAAACATGCGGCCGAAGCCTTCTTGGCCTTCCAAGGAGTCAACCGCGGCGATTTCATCCTTGCCCAGCTCTAGCTCCGCGGCGGCCAGGTTCTCCTTGAGACGCTCACTGCGGGCGGACTTCGGAATAACGGAAATGCCCTTGGCCATCAGGTACGCCAGTACCACCTGGCCCTCGGTAGCCTCGTGCGCGGCGGCAATCTTTTCAATCTCCGGGTTATTAAGCACCACGCCGCGTGCCAGCGGCGACCAAGCCTCGGTCACGATGCCGTGCTTGTGGTGGAATTCGCGCAGCTCCGGCTGGGTGAATCCGGGGTGCAGCTCTACTTGGTTGAGCACCGGGGTAATGCCGGTCTTATCAATGAGATCCTCGAGGACCTCCTCGTAGAAGTTAGCGACACCGATGGAAGCAATCTGACCCATGCCCTGCAGGCGGGCAATGGATTCAAAAGTCTCCACGTACAGCCCGCCCTGTGGCCACGGCCAGTGGATAAGGTACAGGTCCAAGTAATCCAGCTTCAGCTTCTCCATGGATTCCTGGAAAGCCTGTTCCACCTTCTGCGCGCCGTGATGGGAGTGCCAGACCTTGGAGGTAATGAACAGGTCCTCGCGGGTGACGTCGCCCGCGTCAATGGCTTGGTTCAGCGCGGTACCCAATGCCTCTTCGTTCTTATACAGCGTTGCCGTATCAAAGTGGCGGTAGCCAAGGTCAATGGCTTCGCGGACTACGCGAATACATTCATCGTCATTGAGCTTGTAGGTTCCCAGACCCAGCTGGGGCATCTCGCGGTCATCATTGAAAGAAATATTTGGCACAGTCATACTCCCCATTGTGCCCCAGTTTGCCGTCTTATGCGGTCCCCTGCGGCAACTGACTGCCTCTACACAACGAAAGACCGGCTCCCCTTAAGGGGAGCCGGTTCAACGCTTTTAGCGCAGATTAGTCGGCGCGGATAAGGTCAATGATAAAGACCAGGGTACGGCCGGACAGCGGGTGCGCACCGCCGGCAGGGCCGTAGGCCTTTTCCGGCGGGATGATGAGTTGACGGCGACCGCCCACCTTCATTCCCGGGATGCCCTCTTGCCAGCCGGCAATGAGACCGGTCAGTGGGAACTCGATGGACTGGCCACGGTCCCACGAGGAATCGAATTCTTGGTTGGTCTCATATTCGGCACCAACGTAGTGGACCTCCACTACGCCGCCAGGCTTAGCTTCAGCGCCATCGCCTACGACGATGTCCTCGATGACGAGGTCGGTCGGCGCTGGGCCAGACTGGGCTTCAATAACAGGTTTATCCATGGGGATTATTCTCCTTGGGAAATCTAGTTTGTTCGTGCGGTCGCAATGAAACCGAACCGAGCTGCACCAATTATAGTGCTCAAGCCCGATTCGGTTGAATTGGGGCGACCAAAAGCGCTAATTAGCGCTCGCTGCGAGGGGTAACCTTGCGCAGGGTTTCACCGGTGTAAATCTGGCGAGGACGGTTAATCTTGGTGTTCATCTCCAGCTGCTCGCGGTACTGAGCGATCCAGCCCGGCAGGCGGCCGATGGCGAAGAGGACGGTGAAGAAGTCCGTCGGGAAGCCCATGGCGCGGTAGATGAGGCCGGTGTAGAAGTCCACGTTCGGGTAGAGCTTGCGGGAGACGAAGTAATCGTCGTTCAACGCAATCTCTTCCAGCTTCATGGCCAGATCCAGCATCGGGTCGCCGCCCAGGTGATCGATGATCTCGTGTGCGGTTTCCTTGACGATGGCCGCGCGTGGGTCGTAGTTCTTGTACACGCGGTGGCCGAAGCCCATCAGGCGAACGCCCTTTTCCTTGTTCTTCACGCGGTTCATGAAGTCGGTAGCGTCGCCGCCGTTGTTCTTCTCGATGTCCTCGAGCATCTCCAGCACGGCCTGGTTAGCGCCGCCGTGCAGCGGGCCGGACAGGGCGTTGATGCCGCCGGCGATGGAGACGAACATGTTGGCCTGTGCGGAACCAATCATGCGGACGGTGGAGGTGGAGCAGTTCTGCTCGTGGTCAGCGTGCAGGATGAGCAGCTTGTCCAGTGCCTTGGAGACAACCGGGTCAACCTCGTACTCCTCGGTGGGGTAACCGAACATCATGCGCAGGAAGTTCTCGCGCGCATTGAGGTTGTTATCCGGGTACATATAAGGCTTGCCCTGGGATGCGCGGAAGGCGTAAGCGGCCAGCATCGGCACCTTAGCCAGCAGGCGAACGGTAGCCTTGTCCAGCTGCTCCTCATCCAGTGGGTCCAGCTGGTCCTGGTAGTAGCTGGAGAGAATGTTCACGGAGGAGGCAAGCACGGCCATCGGGTGGGCATCGCGCGGGAAGATGTTGAACTGTGCCTTAAAGTCCTCGTCCAAGAGGGTGTGGTGACGGATGGCGTTGTTGAACTCCGACAGTTCCTGCTCATCCGGCAGGTGACCCTTAATCAGCAGGTAGGAAACCTCATTGAAGGTGGCGTTATTTGCCAATTCAGCGATATCGTAGCCACGGTAACGAAGGATGCCCTCCTCACCGTTAATAAAGGTAATCTTGGACTCGGTGGAGCCGGTGGAGGTGTAGCCGGGGTCGAAGGTAACAAGCCCGGTTTCCTTGCGGAGCTTGGAGATATCGAAGCCGGAATCGCCCTCAGTGGACTGCTTGATATCCATCTCGTACTCGTTGCCAGCGTGCTTGAGTACTACCTTGTTTTCTTCAGTAGACACGGAATTTCCTTTCCCTGTTAAAGAGTTCTTTAAGGCGCTAACTTACACAAGTCAGCCTTATACCTATTCACACTCTAGCAAACTTTGTGATACTGCCAACATGTTTACGGGCATCAAAATACCTGCCATTCAACCGGAACTGTTCTACACTAGCGGCATGAGTACTCCAGAAATCACACTGCCAGCAGATCTCTTGCCTTCCGATGGCCGCTTTGGCTGCGGACCCTCCAAGGTGCGCCCCGCCCAGATCGAAGCTATTGACCCCGCTATCGTGGGCACCTCGCACCGCCAGCCGGCGGTGAAAAACCTCGTCGGTTCCGTGCGCGAGGGATTAAGCGATCTCTTTCCTCTTCCGGAGGGATACGAAATCGTCCTGTCCTTGGGCGGCGCCACGGCTTTTTGGGATGCGGCTACCTTCGGCCTCATCGAGCGCCAGTCGGCTCACCTTACCTTTGGTGAGTTCTCCACCAAGTTTGCCAAAGCCTCCTCCAAGGCTCCATGGCTTGATGCCCCGGCCCTGACCGAATCTCCCGCCGGCACCGCACCGGATCCGCGCGAGCTCGCGGCCAATGCCGATGTCGCCGCTTGGGCCCACAATGAGACCTCGACCGGCGCAATGACGGAAGTCGTTCGCCCCCACCCCCACAACGACCAGCAGCTCGTGCTTGTCGATGCCACCTCTGGCGCCGGCGGCCTCCCCGTCAATATCGCAGAGACCGACGTGTACTACTTTTCGCCGCAGAAGTGCTTTGCTTCCGACGGCGGCCTTTGGCTCGCCGCGATGTCCCCGGCTGCCCTGGAGCGCATCGAAAAGATCAATAACTCCGATCGCTTCATCCCGGAGTTTTTGAACCTGCAGACTGCGGTTACTAACTCCCGCAAGAACCAGACCTATAACACCCCGGCGATTGCCACCCTGCTCATGCTGGATAACCAGATTAAGTGGATGAATGACAATGGCGGGCTCGACGGCATGGTCAAGCGCACCACCGAGTCCTCCTCCACGCTGTACAACTGGGCCGAATCTCGCCCGGAGGCCACCCCATTCGTCAGCGACCCGGCAGCGCGCTCGCTGGTCGTGGGCACCATCGATTTCGACGAATCCGTGGATGCCGCACAACTTGCCGCCACCCTGCGCGCCAACGGCATCCTCGATGTCGAGCCGTACCGCAAGCTCGGCCGCAACCAGCTGCGCGTGGGCATGTTCCCGGCGATTGAAACCGAGGACATCGCCAAGCTCACGCAGTGCATCGACTACGTGCTGGATGCCAACTAAGTCATCAACATGCCCCGCCGCCTCGCATGGCGCGGGGCGTTTTCGCGTTATAGTTGACTGCATCACAGATCCGTCCTTCCGTCGATAGGCAAAGGAGCGCCACACTATGCGCGAGCTGTTTCTCGTTGACAGCGAATCGAGCGAAGACTCATTGGTGCTACGCACCGAAGAAGGCGAAGAGTTTTCCCTTCCCATCACCGATGAGCTGCGTTCCGCCCTCACGCCCACCGCTAGCAAGCCAGAGCCGCCGAAGCTAGCGCCGATGCCCAAGCCCTCCCACGAAGAGGAAGAAAAGCAGATCCGGCCGGCCGAGATCCAAAACCGCATCCGCGCCGGTGCTTCCACGGCAGAGCTAGCGGAAGAAATGCACGTCGATGAATCACGCATCGAGCCCTTCGCCTACCCAGTCATGCTGGAGCGCAATCGCATTTCTGAGGTGGCCAAGCAGGCCCACCCAGTGCGCGAGGATGGCCCTGCCAAGCTCACCCTGTGGGAGGTGCTGGCCAGCTCTTTTGCCGCCCGCGGCCACTCCCTTTCGGAGTCCACGTGGGACGCCTACCGCCACCAGGGTGAGCCGTGGGTAGTGCGCGTGACCTGGAAGGCGGGCCTTTCTGAAAACGAGGCGGAATGGACCTTTAAGCAGTCCATGTCCTCCCCCGCTACGGTCGAGGCCCGCAACTCGGTCGCGGCAGACCTTACGGACCCGGACTTCGTACAACCGGTGCGCTCGCTAACCTCCTTGGGCAGCGGCCGCTACGACGAGGCCATTGATGGCGATCAGCCCGCCAATGTCACCGATATTTCCGGTTCCAACGAGGAGACGGAAGAAGAGGAATTCCTGCAGAATCCTTCCTCCGAGTCCAAGCCCTCGAAGCGCCGCCGCAAAGCCGTCACCCCACACTGGGAGGACGTACTCTTGGGCGTTCGCTCCAATACCAAGCGCCCAAGGGACTAAACAGTGGACATCTCTCATACCGTTCTCACGCTGTGGTACATCTCCAAGCCAGGCGCCGAAGAAGTACTCAAGACCGAGCCCAAGGCGGACCGCGGGTTCGGCCGCAAGTTCCTAGCCCAACTCAACCCGAATTTCCCGGTCACCCCGATTGGGCAATTCCCCCTGAACCGTTCCGCGCAGACGGATCCGAATGAGTACTACATCGGCGGCTACCCGGGCATTACCGTGGTGCAAACGGTCTGCGAGGGCGATTCCGTCCTGCTTTCCCAGCTGCCGCAAGACCTCTTGAACGCGGTTCCCGCCCAGCGGGTTATCGCCCTGGTCAGCAACGCGGACGAGGACTATGCGGGCTTCGCGCTGTGGGAAGGCGGCGAGCTCAAGCGCTGCCTGTGTGCCTCCCGCGACCGTCTCTACGAGGACACCGGCCTGCCCGAGCCCTTCGAGGCGCCGTTCTGGGCCGGCGAAAAGGACGAATCCCTCGGCGGCATTTCCCTGCCGTTTCGCCCCCACAGCATCATGGAGGCCGCCCAAAAACACTGGTTGGGCATCACCGTGGGACAGGAAGGCCCGGATCTGAATGTCGTCGGCTATGCCGTCGACGGGCGCCCAGAACCCAAGATCGATCCGCCGAAGCCGAAGCAGCCGGTCAGCGAGTTCGCCGCTCAATCCGCGAATAAGCTGGGCCTTAATGATTATGACGACTACGAGGACCACGATGCCGAGCCGGATTCCACCGGCGATGAGATCCTTTCCACCGCCAAGCACCTCGGCTCGCTAATTGGCAACTGGCTGCGTCAGACGTTTAAGTCACTTAAGGATCGCTGGCGCTCATAAAAGGAAATGGCGGCGGCGGTTGCCACATTAAGGGAATCGGTACCTGGGGCCATCGGTATCCGCGCGCGGATATCGGTGGCCTTCATCGCGTGCTCGGTAAGCCCGGGGCCCTCCGCGCCAACCAGCATGGCCACCTTGTCCCGCCCGTGCAGGGCCTCTGCCAGGTGCACCGCCTGGGGGTTGGGGGTTAAGGAAATGAGGGTGAAGGAGGCATCGGCAAGCGCCTGCAAGGAACGCTGCCACGTGGTGAAACCGCCCTCCAAATGGGCAAAGGGCACGCGGAGCACGTGGCCCATGGATACGCGCACCGAGCGTCGATAGAGCGGATCCGCAGCACCTGAGCCCAGCAATACCGCATCAACGTTCATGCCGGCCGCGTGGCGGAAAATGGCGCCGATATTTTCATGATCCCCCACGCCCTCCAGCACGGCGATGGTGCGGGAATGCTCCAGAATCTCGCCCACCTCCGGCTCTGGGGCGCGGTTTGCGGCGGCAACCAACCCGCGGTGCATATCGAACCCTGCGACCTCCGCGAGGGTCTCACGCGATACTTCGTAGACGGGGCACTCTGGCTCTCCGTACTCTGCAAAGAAGGCCTCCAGCTTCTGGGGAAAGCCCACCAGGCAGCGCATGGGAAAGCGCGATTCCATCAGGCGGGCTGCCACCAAGGGGCCTTCTGCAATGACCAAACCCTCGCCGGATTTATCGGATTTGTTGAGGTTCCGAATATCATCCAGGCGAGGGTCACGGGGATCAGAAATATGCATGCCTTCCAGGCTAGCCGATGGCCTCCGAAATCGGATCGATGCCAAAGTAAATGACGAACAAGCCAGCAAGCAGCCACATGATCCAGTGCACCTGCTTGGCCTTACCAGCAAAGGTGGACATGAGCGCAAAGGTAATAAAGCCCACGCCGATGCCGTTGGCAATCGAATAGGTAAACGGCATGACCACGATGGTAAGGAAGGCCGGGATGGCCACTTCCATGCGCGTCCACGGGATATCCGTGAGCTGCGCAGCCATCATCACGCCCACGATGACCAGGACGGGCGCGGCGGCCTCGATGGGCACGATCTCGTAGAGCGGGGTGAAAAACATGGCGGCGATAAATAGCAAGCCGGTCATGATATTGGCCAGGCCGGTGCGGGCGCCATCGGCAATGCCGGCAGAGGAATCCGCGAAGACGGTATTCGAGGATGCCGAGCCCAAACCACCGGCGACCGCACCGGTGCCTTCCACAACCAGAGCCTTCTTCATGCCCGGCAGGTTGCCGTTTTCATCCACGAGCTTGGCCTGCTTACCCAGCCCGGTCATGGTGCCCATGGCATCAAAGAAGTTGGTCAGCAGCAAGGTAAAGATGAGCAGGACCGTGGAAATCACGCCGATATTGGCAAAGGCGCCCACCAGGTTCACATCGCCCACGATGGAAAGGTCCGGTATGCCACCCAGCGCATCTGGGGCCTCTGGGGCGGCCATGCCCCAGTCCTCCGAGTCGGTGAATGCCTGGACAATAAAGGCGATCACCGTGTTGAGGATGATGGCAATAAAAAGCCCACCCGGGACATTGCGGATGACCATGAAGGCACAAATGATAAGGCCAATGACAAAGACCACCGCCGGCCAGGTGGCAATCGATCCATTAATTCCCAGGCCCACCGGCACGGTGGTCTGTGCGGCATCGGGCACGCGGGTGACAAACCCGCCGTCCACGAAACCGATCATGGCGATGAACATGCCAATGCCCACGCCCATCGCGGCCTTCATGGGCTGCGGGATGGCGTCAAATACTGCGGTGCGGAAACCGGACACGGCGAGCAGGACGATAATAAGGCCCTCGATTACCACTAGGCCCATGGCTTCTTGCCAGTTCAGCCCGCTGGTGGCGACCATGCTGATGGCGACGAAGGTATTCATGCCCAGTCCCGCGGCCATGGCGAAGGGGTACTTCGCAATCGCGCCGAAGGCGATGGACATGACGCCGGCGACCAGCGCCGTAGCTGCCGCGACCTGCGGCACGCCTAAGGTATAGCCCTCCGCATCCGGGCTCGTGCCCAGGATCAGCGGGTTGAGCAAAATAATATATGCCATGGCGAAGAACGAGACCGTTCCCGCGCGTAGCTCAGTTCCAATGGTGGAACCGCGTTCAGAAATCTGGAAATAGCGATCGAGAGTGGCTTTCACGCCGTGCCCTTTCACGTAGAGCGGTATTTTTACGCCCTAAGTGTGCTGCTTTAATCCCCAAATTCAAAATCTTGGTAAATGGGCTTTTCGTCATCGAAGGCCGCGGCCGGCGCCTTCTCCTCACTCACCCGCGTCTGCGAATGCGCACCACACCCGTAGCGCGCATGCACCACGCGGCCATCGGCGGAATACTCATTGGCGCATACCCCAAAGTTATCCATCAGCTGCATATAAAACGCGCACGTGCGGCACTGCAGGTGCGCTTTGGCCGCCATCTCCGTGGTCGGGCCATATTCTTCTTGCCAGCGATGCTTGGCATCCGCCAGGCCCTTGGCAGAAAGCTCATTTCCATCTAGGCGCTCATCATCGACGGCCGGCGGCATAAGATCCCCCGGGCCCAAATCCCCCGGCAGCACGCGGTCCTCATACGGCACCCATTCCGGGGCCTGCAGCGCTTCCCCGCCCGGCACCAGCGCGACCTCATTGACGGTGACGTAACGCGAGCCTTCCGCGCACGCGAGCACGGCCTGCCATTCCCAGCCTGGGTAGCCCGGCATATCCGCCTCAAAGCGGTGGGTGACAACGTTGCGGCCCATTCCGGCGACGCCCCTATGCTTGCCGATGCCCCCTTCCCCCACCTCTTCCAAAGCCTCACGCGCAATGCGTACGGCGCGGGAATCGATCAACGGATTTGCTTTTCGCTTACTCACGCCCCTCATTATTCATGATGGCCCACCGACAGTGGTACATATGGTGCATGTCGTTTCTCCGCCGCGCCGCGCTCATCGCCGTGCCCTGCTGCGCCTTGACCGCCTGTTCCTCTGATTCTTCTGACTCCCCCAATTCTCCCGAGCACCTTTCAGTCGAGGTCCTCGATACCGCGCCGCTGCCAGAGAACTCCTTTACACAAGGACTAGAGGAAGACGGCGAGGGCAATCTGCTGCTCGGCACCGGGCAATGGGGCGAATCCAAACTCATCCGATTCTCCCCTGAGACCGGCGAGGTCCTGCAGGAACACGCCCTCGATGACTCGCTTTTTGGGGAGGGCATTACCCAATACGGTGATTCCATCTGGCAATTGACTTGGAAGCGCGGGCAGGCCCTGCGCTATGACGGCGACTTCCAGCGCACTAAGTCTGCCACCTATGCCGGCGAAGGCTGGGGGCTATGCGCCAACCAGGACGAGCTCATCATGTCCGATGGCACCTCTACCCTGCGGCACATGGATCCAGAAACCTTTGCGGAGCGCTCGACCACCGAGGTCACCCTCGAGGGCTCGCCCGTGGAAGAGCTTAACGAGCTGGAATGCGTGGACGGTGATGTCTACGCCAACGTGTGGGGCAGTGAAGATATCTACCGCATAGATCCCTCCTCCGGCGAGGTAACCGCGGTGATTTCTACCGATGCCATCGATAAATCGAAATACACCGATCCCGATGATGTCTTAAACGGCATCGCCCATATCGAGGGCGCCGATGAATTCTGGCTTACCGGCAAGCGGTGGGATGAGCTCTACCGCGTTCGAGTAAAGTAATGGGCCATGGCAACCCGTAAGGAAGCAAGGAAAAAGTCGCTGCTGCAAATCCTCGCGCTCATCGTGGTCGTGGCGGTCATCGTCGCCTCCGTGGTGATCTTTCAAAGCTGGCGCAATTCGCGCCCAGGCCCTGAGCCGAGCGAAATCGCGATTACCGCCTCCGTGGGGGATAACACCAAGGAAGTCACGCCCTACCTCGTGTGCGAGCCGGGAACCGATTGCCCCGAAGGCGATGTCCCCCAGCTAACGGTGGGTGAGGATGACACCTTGCATCTGAACATCCCCGAAGAGATCTCAAATCACGAATGGAAGGTGCTGTCCATTTATGATGACCCAGCCGCCAATGATGAGACCTCTCACGGTGCGAATGAAACGACCGAGGTAGATATCCCCGGTTCGGTAGACCCCATCGAGGCATCGACTGGCGAGCGCCCCCGGCTCATGGTGGTGGAGGTTTCCTCCCTCATGATTGGCACCGACGACGATGGCGAAGAAACCCCCCTCGCCACCGTGTGGTCCCTCTCCACCATGGATGATTAACTATCTAAATCCTTCGCAATCGCGCGGAGGATTTCTGCTACTTGGCGCCCTGTCTTGCGCTCGGGGTAGCGCCCCGAGTTCAGTACCGGCTGCACCTGCGATTCCAGCAGAGTCATAACATCAGAGACCATGCTGCCGAGCTCTTCCGGCTTGCGCGACGGCGTGCGGCGGCGCGGCTTGTCCAGCACGCGCACCCGCAGCGCCTGCGGTCCGCGGCGCCCCACCGCGAAATCGAATTCGATGCGCTGGCCCGGAAAGATTTCTTCTACTCCCTTGGGCAGGACATTCCGGCCGACGTAGACGTCTTCATCGCCCGGGTTGCTAACGAAACCGAAACCTTTCTCGGCGTCATACCACTTCACTTTGCCAATGGGCATAGGTATCCACCTCTTCTCTTGGGTAAATTCTTAAGTTTAGCTGGAAGTTATACAGAACAGAAGCTCCACGTGGCGTGTGACATAGTTCACACTGCAACCGCTACCTGCGGAAATATTGCGGACGGAACCACAATAGTCTCAATTCTTTCCCATTTAGTGCCCAGAACGTGACTATTTCGTTATAAACCACTACGCTAGCCCTCAGTGTCGCCGCAAAGAAGGTTTCCCTGCCCATCCTTTCTTCTAGGCGCAAAACATTTACACGAAAACGGGCACCACGGAAAGGACTACTTTTATGGGACGCCACTCCGCTAAGACTAACCACTTTGCCGCCAAGTTCACCGCGGGCACCGTTGCCTTGGGCGCAGCCGCTGCCATCATGGCGCCGAACGCCGCCGCTGCCCCTGACTCCGACTGGGACCGCCTCGCACAGTGCGAGTCCGGCGGTGACTGGCACATCAACACCGGCAATGGCTACCACGGCGGCCTGCAGTTCAACGCCCAGACTTGGCAGGCATACGGTGGCGGCGAGTTCGCCCCTACCGCTAACCAGGCAACCCGCGAGCAGCAGATTGTCATCGCTGAGCGCACCCTGGCTAACCAGGGCTGGGGCGCATGGCCCGCATGCTCGGCTTCCCTTGGCCTGAACTCCGCGCCGACCGATCGCACCGCCCCTTCCGCTCCTGCTGAAGCACCGCAGCCAGTGCAGCAGGCAGCAGAAAACAAGTCCGATGAGCTTGCCGTAGACGCCGTCTACAACCTCGTTAAGGACACCGCTAACGCTTACGGCCTGCAGCTGCCGACACAAATCTCGGATGCCTACCACGCCAACCGCCACGACTTTAACGCGTTCTACTCCGCAAACCGCAACGTCATCGACCCGATTGCGCAGCTGGTTGAGACCTTCAGCCGCTAAATAAGCGCATAAAACTTCCCCTCGCCGTCCGCGGCAAGGGGAATTTTTTAACGATTGATGCGGGTATAAGGGTGAACGTAGTTCAACTTCTCTGCCGGCATCGGCAGCACCAGATCGTCGCCGTAGGGGCTGGAAGCACCAGCAAAAGGCGCAGAAATTTCCGTAATTGCATGCTCGCGGTGTTCATTGTCCGGCCAAGCCGGGGAAACAAAGCCATTCTTTTCATTCGACATAGCCTTATTATTTCAAACCTCGGGCAAAAACGTAACTCAATCCGGCGCTAAAATTGTGATTTATCATGACTCAGTCCTCCCACCTCCCGCATTTTCGCACCTGGCTTAATTCCCTTTCGGAAGAGGAACTGGCCACCATCCTTCGCCACCGCCCCGATGTTTTAACCCCGCTGCCGCCTTCCATCGCGGCGCTTGCCACGCGCCTCCTCTTGCGCACCTCTATCGCCCGGGCGCTAGCGGAGTGTAACGCGCAGCAGTTGGCGGTGCTGGAGGACATCGCCAAGCGCGGCGGCGAGCTTGCAGAGGTAGAAGACCGCAACCCCGATATCACCCGCGAGCTCAAGGAGCGCGGCCTCGCCTTCGGCGCGGTGCAGATTCCGCCAGAGGTCATGCCTGCGCTGCCCACCGGCTGGTCGCTGCTTAATCAACTCGAGGTATCGCCCGCAACAATCGATGCCCTCGCTGAAGACGAACGCCACGTCCTTGCCACCCTGGCGCGCTCCAATGGCATCGGTATCACCCGCGAGACCAATCCGTCCCACCCGGTGCCGCGCTTGATTGCCAAGCAGCTCTTGCAGCGCGTGGACTCCCAGACCGTTCGCCTGCCGCGCGAGGTGCACCGCGCGATGAAGGGGCACAGCGTTCCGCATATTCCCACCGAGCCCTCCGCGCGCCGCGGTCAGCCCACCGCAGACCGCAAGGCCGATGACGCCGGTACCGCCGCCGGCCTATTGGTAGTGCGAGGCATGCAACAGCTCATTTCTGCCCTGGGTGCCCGGCCGATCGAGCTGCTCAAGGATAAGACCGTCGGCGTGCGCCCCCTTGCCCAGCTCAGCAAGCAGCTGGACATCGCGGAACCAGAACTGCGCCGCCTGATTACGCTTGGACTGTCTACGCGGCTTATCAACCGCGGCGAACCATCCGGGTACGAGGGAAACTTCCTTGCGCCCACCGACTCCGCCCAAGAGTGGCTCGATGCAGGATTAGCCGCGCAATGGCGCGTGCTCCTCGCGGCCTGGGAACATTCTCCGTGGACCCCATGGGAATCGGGCCGGGTACTCTCTACCAGCACCGATCGCCTACCCAAGTTCCGCCGGCATATCCTCGACGTCTACCTCAACTCCGCAGAGCCTCTTTCCACGGAGGAATTTCGCGAGGATCTGCATTTTGCTTTTCCGCTTTTCGCCACGCATACCTCCCCGGAGACCATCGATGAGCTGCACCGCGAGGCCGAATGGATAGGCGCCATCGCGCTCGGGCGAGCCACCAGCGTGCTTATCGATGGCTTCGATGCCGCCGATTCCCTGACCCCAGAGACCATCGATTATTTCCTGGTCCAGGCGGATATGACCGTGCTCGTGCCAGGGCCCCTCGAGCCCGCTGCCCACCACACCCTGGAGTCCCTGGCGGATCTGGAATCGCCCGGCTTGGCCAGCGTTTACCGCATCAGCGATGCCTCACTCCGCCGCGGCCTGGACCGCGGGATGACGGGCACGGAAATCCGCGACTTCTTCGCCGCGCATGGCGATGTCCCGCATATGCTGGCGTTCCACATTGAGGACATCGCCAAGCGCCACGGCACCTTGCGCTCCGGGCCTGCCCTGTCCTACCTGCGCAGCGAGGACCCAGCCCTCTTGCAGATCGCTACGAAGGCCGCTCCGCTGCGCCTGCTGGCCCCCACGGTCGCGATCTCCCAACTACGCGTCAGCGAACTCTTGGAGCGCCTGCGCGAATACGGCCTCTCCCCCGCCGCCGAGGACGAAAGCGGCGCGAGCCTGTCCATCGCGCCCGAGCCCGCGACGCTGCCCACGCCCAGCCCGCGCGCCCAGTCCGCTCCGCCCGATATCGCGCGTGCGCTGCGCAACCTCACCACTGGCGAGGCCCCGAGCCTGCCCAACCTGGATCTGGTCCACGCCGCCGCGCGCACCGCACGGCCCATCACCATTGGCTACGCCGATAAAAACGGCAATACCAAAACCCGCACCGTTACCCCGCTGACCGTCGCCGGTGGCCAAATCGATGCCCGCGCCACCGATGGCTCCACTATCCGGTTTCCCCTGCACCGCATTACCTCCGTTACCCTAGACGCATGAACGGACCACTGATTGTGCAGTCGGACAAGACCGTCTTGCTGGAAGTCGATCATCCAGATTCCGCAGCTGCGCGCACCGCCCTCGCGCCGTTCGCGGAGCTGGAGCGCGCCCCCGAGCACGTGCATACCTACCGCATCACTTCCCTGGCGCTGTGGAATGCCCGCGCCGCCGGGCACGACGCCGAGCAGGTCGTCGATGTCCTGGAAACCTACTCCCGGTTCCCTGTACCACAATCGCTGCTTGTCGATGTCGCCGAGACCATGTCCCGCTACGGCCGCGTCCGCCTCCACGCCCACCCCGCCCACGGACTTATCCTTGAATCAGAAGAACCTGCCATCCTTACCGAGCTCTCCCGCGGCAAGGTAGGAAAACTGCTTGGTGCGCGCATCGATGACAACACCATCGCCGTCGCTCCCTCTGAGCGCGGCCGCCTCAAGCAAGAACTCCTCAAGGCTGGCTGGCCCGCCGAAGACCTTGCCGGCTATATCGACGGCGAATCCCACCCCATCGCGCTCAACGAGGACGGTTGGCACCTGCGCGATTACCAGGAATACGCCACCGATGCCTTCTGGTCCGGCGGGTCTGGCGTCGTCGTGCTGCCCTGCGGTGCCGGCAAAACCATCGTCGGTGCCGCCGCCATGGCAAAAGCGCAATCCACCACCCTCATCTTGGTCACCAATACCGTTGCCGGCCGCCAGTGGCGCGACGAGCTGCTGCGCCGCACCACGCTTTCTCCAAGCGACATCGGCGAGTACTCCGGCGAAAAGAAGGAAATCAAGCCGATTACCATCGCCACCTACCAAGTGGTCACGCGGAAGACCAAGGGCGAGTATCGCGCCCTCGAGCTCTTCGATTCCCGCGACTGGGGCCTTATTATCTACGACGAGGTCCACCTGCTTCCCGCACCCGTATTCCGCATGACTTCGGATCTGCAATCGCGGCGTCGGCTAGGGCTGACCGCCACCCTCGTGCGCGAGGATGGCCGCGAAGGCGATGTCTTCTCTCTCATCGGACCCAAGCGTTACGACGCGCCGTGGAAAGAGCTGGAAATGGCCGGCTACATCGCAACCGCGGAATGCATCGAGGTACGCGTGGATATGGATCCGGAAGAACGCATGCTCTATGCCACCGCGCAGCCGCGCGACCGCTACCGCATCGCCGCACAAGCCTCGGCCAAGCTCCGCGCCGTCGATAAAATACTTGCCTCCCACGACCAGCAAGCGCTCATCATCGGCGGATACGTGGACCAACTGCGCGAATTAGGTGAACACCTCGATGCCCCAGTCATCGATGGCACTACCTCTACCGCCAAGCGCGAAAAGCTCTTCCAGCAATTCCGCGAGGGCGAGCTATCCATCCTAGTCGTATCCAAGGTGGCCAATTTCTCCATTGACCTGCCGGAAGCCGCACTGGCCGTCCAGGTCTCCGGCACCTTTGGTTCCCGGCAAGAAGAGGCACAACGCCTCGGCCGCTTGCTGCGGCCGAAGGAAACCGAGGCGCTCTTTTATACTCTAGTCACCCGCGACAGCCTGGATGCGGACTACGCCATGCACCGCCAACGCTTCCTCGCCGAGCAAGGATATGCCTACCGGCTCATGGACGCAGTAGACTTAGGCCAATGAAGATCTTTAAGTTCGACGTTGACGAGTCCTTTGCCAAGGCCAATAACGAGTTATTGCGCGATTCCAACCGCCTTCGCGTATCCGGGCTTATCTTCGGCCTCATCCTGATCATCGCCGGCGCCGCCGTGTGGTGGAGCTTTTCTTGGGGAATCACCCTGGGCTTAGGGCTCATCCTCTTTGGCATCGTCGTTGCCATCGTCGGCGTCGCCGCCGCAAGCAAGGTGGGAACGGCCCAATCCCTCTATGACTCTTATCCGCTCGCTCCCGCCGTCATCGCACAGGTCAACGAGCGAGACATGATCCTTCTTGCCTTGGTAAATACCAATGTGGATCCCTCCCTTCCCCCACGCTGGGGCGCGTGCCTGCGCACGGTGTCCTCCATCCCTGGCGTCCAACGCACCGTTGGCACCAAGGTTCCTGTCGCCGCCGTGTCCGGCCAGCGTTCTACTTCCGATAAAGAGCATTGGCAGCAGATATCCCCCATGCCCATTGCTTGGGGAACCCCCGATGCTGAAACCGTCACCATCGCCCGCAAATCCATCCCCCAAGAGCAATGGCAGCGCCTAGAGCGCGCCCGCAAGCGGCTTTCCGATGTCAAAGCCACCCGCTATGACCTGCTCGTCCTCTAGTCAGGACTCTCAAGCACCAGATTGTTTCTGGTGCTTTTTCTTTTACCTTTGCCAAATGGTTAAAGGTAAATATTGCGTCGATGTCCTACATCGATGACGTTGACGACCACCGTTTCATCGAGGATGGAAACAATCACTCGATAATCCCCTACTCTCCACCGCCACAATCCAGACTTGTCCGCGACGAGCCCCTTACCGCGCACACGAGGATCGTCTAACTCTGCTACCTCACGAAGAAACTTACTGATTTGTTTCTGTACGGGTTTGTCAAGCTTCCGGAAAGCCTTCGCCGCTCGCGGGGTGAACTCAATCGACCAAGCCACACTCGTCCTCTAAATCCTGCAGAGAGATCGTGTCCAATTCTCCGCGTCGGGCTGCTTCGGCTTCAGCTTCAAGCGCATACACATACTCAAGTTCATCTAGGTAGGAATCTAGAGCCTTGCGAAGATAGAAGGCTCCAGTCCGCCCAGTCCGCGAAGCAAGCGCCTCTAGGCGCTCTTTCTGCTTCGCGTCAACGCGCAAACTAATTACTGACTCGCTCATGTAAACATGTTTACAACAAGTAAAGCGATTTGTACACCACCCCGTGAGCATTGCCTGCGCTTTCCTGTGGTCACCTTGTATTGCTGACTTCCTGCACACTCATAGTCACGAATTGAGCGTTTTCTCAGTAACCAAATCAAGCGATAAGGGAAACCTCGTCCAGTCGCCTTAAAATGACATGCCGTTCGGTGTAGCGGCGTCGCAGGTCAGCCAAGAACGCGTTGAAGTCCGCATCCCAGGGCTCCCCTAGCTCCGCCGACTTTTTTCTCATGGCTTGCAGCAGCTCAATTCCCATGTCGCGACCAACCCGAGTCGAATCTAGATAAGTTGCGACATCCTCGCGAACGAAGGGAAGAGCCTGCTCCGGGAGGTCATCAAGGAACCGTTGCGCCATTGACTGTTGCATGCCCGCTTTAACGACGGTGCTCCAGGCAAGTTCAGGGTCTTCGAGGCACAAGTGCTGGAACATAGCTAGATCCCAGGGCTTAACCGCCAACCTGTCTTGTATGTGTGCCGAAGCTTCCGCCTTGTCGGTGACAGCGGCATAAAGTTGCTGAGCGGACGACAGTTCTGGATATGTGTCGAATACACTGCGGGCCACGCGTTCCGAGTGTTCGGGAAAATGCTCCCTAGCAAGTACAGCCCAACGCGAGGCTATATTTCGGGTTTCCTCTGCGGCGCACTCGCCAACTGCCTTCTCGGACCAAACAAAGGCAAGGTCACAGCGGCCGATGTCACAAAGGCCGGAAATGACCTCCTCATATCGCGTTGCCGCACTTCCCTGCAAACCATGGGTACGAAAAACCGCTTCAGCGGTGCCTTCAAGCACCGCTAGCCGACGCCCCACGTACCCAACGCCCTCTTCCACCATATGCCACGAGCAGAAGCGGGCTACGCCCTCGTCGCCAAGAGCGGGTGCCAGATGAACTGGGTCGAGGTCGATTTCCTCCGCTGGAAGAATCTCGTTCATTCGTATAAGCCAGTCAGCCAAAGCGCTACCAGAATAACTAGCTTGCTGCGCCGCTGAGGGAACTATCCGCGCCAAGACTTCGCCGGCATCCCTTACGACATGGGCATAGTCATTCACCCTAGGGATAGTCTTGAGAACCTCTTCGACTGCGTATAGGGAAACAAGCACAATATCAGATGGACTCGGCGGCACGACCCCAGAAAGTCGTGCAGGATCCCCTACTGCTTGTTCTAATAGCTCAGCAGCTTCAAATACGCGGTCGCTATAACACACCCCGCGTTCACCCTTGTACAGATCAGGGTCATTGGTCCGAACGAGATCGGTTACCGCCTGTGCAAGAGTCCTCATGAGCTTTATTATAGAAAATCCAGGGGTCACGAAGAAGAGGGGCAAGGACACTAGTAAGACTAGTGACCTTGCCCCTCTCAGTACAAACTTTATTTTGTTATTAACTGTTGTTTGGTGTCGGCGGTGACTTACTCTCCCACAACCTCCCGGTTGCAGTACCATCAGCGTGTACAGGCTTAGCT
>NZ_JBEHGD010000022.1:0-38216 GCF_040225835.1 Corynebacterium sp. KPL3927 | reverse complement strand
GAAGCCGAGACTTCAGCTACACTGACTAAAGCAGCATAGCTAACCCCCGACGTGTCCACTTTCCGGGGGTCAGGCCCATAATAGAAATCAAGGCACATGCCTAGGAACAAAACACGGGGCACTTCATCTTCCCAACTCGACTGGGGTGAATATCAGGTGGCCACCAAATGGAGGTCAGTTCCTTCCAGATTTTCCCCTCTATTCAAACGGAACAAAAGCTGGGACACTTCAGGCTTAAAGCAATTTGTGCATGACCAATGGAAGTCTTGAGATGAAATGGCGCGGCTTTCCGCTGAGTGGATCCGTGAATTCTAAGTCCGTTGCTGTTAAGTGCATGGGTACGGACATGTCTTCAGCTTCCTCAGGAAAAATAGTGGGGTAGACAGGATCGCCGAGGATCGGTAAGCCCGCCTGCCACATGTGTAACCGCAATTGATGGGTCTTCCCAGTCTGTGGTTTTAGGGTGTAGATGCCGAGGTCAGCTAGTGAACCGTGAATTTTTTCATAAGAGGCCTTATCAATGGGTTCTACCGATTCTAGGGTGGTGAAAGCATTTGGTTCACCACCTGCTATTCGCCCTTGGATTTCGCCGGGCGTCTTAGTTAGGTGGGAGGACCATTGGAGGGGCGTCGGCAAGCGGCGGAATTCCGCGACCGCCTGGTAGGTCTTGTGGACTTTCTTTTCTGCAAAGAGGGACTGGTAGGCGCCGCGGACGTCCTTGTGTTTGGTAAAAAGAAGCAGGCCCGAAGTGAGGCGGTCGAGGCGGTGTGCCGGCACTAACTCGTTGTTTCCGGTGGAACGGCGGAGGCGAACGGTGGCGGTTTCGACGATGTGCCGGGCGCGCGGCATGGTGGCCATGAATGGGGGCTTATCGGCTACCAGGATATTGTCATCTTCATAGATTATGGGGATGTCATAGGGCACGGGTGTTTCTGGTGCAGGGATGCGGTAGAAAAAGACATCGACATCTTTGCCGAGCACGGTACCTGGCTTTAGGGGAGTTTGATCGCGCAGGACTACCTCGCCCGCGGTGAATCGGTCATGCAGCGCCTGTGCATCATCATTGGGGTGGCGGTGGCGCTGGGGGGATATGACTTCGCTGAGAAAATCCCAGGTGCTCAGGCCTGCCTCCGGGGTGCGTACGCGCGTAGGATTGAGCCCATTTTTGATGGGCAAAGGGATGAATCCCTTTTTGCGATGTATTAGTGTGTTTGACATGGATATTAATTCTCTCGCGGACCAGGTGATGGCCTTTTTCAATGATGGAATTGGCGCGGTGATAAGGGACGTATTCCGAACGCTCCTCGAAATTTTCTCTCCGTCCAATTCTGATCCTGCAACTGTCAACCATTAAGCCTAATCCGTACTATAATTAAGGTATAACCACCGAAAGGAAAGATCATGGCCAAGGAAGACATTGTAGTCGTCGCCGTCGACGGCTCTGACGCCTCAAAGAACGCCGTCCGTTGGGCAGCAAATACCGCGATGAAGAGGGAAATCCCCCTGCGCATCGCATCGAGCTACACCATACCGCAGTTCCTGTATGCAGAAGGTATGGTCCCGCCGAAGGACCTCTACGATGACTTGCAGGAAGAGACCCTGGAAAAGATCGAGGAAGCCCGTGCAATCGCTCACGAGGTAGCCCCAGAGCTCAAGATTGGGCACACCATCGCAGAGGGCTCCCCCATCGACATGCTCTTGGAGATGTCTCATGACGTCACCATGGTCGTGATGGGTTCGCGCGGCATGGGCGGTCTGTCCGGCATGGTCATGGGCTCTGTCTCCGCAGCAGTTGTTTCCCACGCCGCTTGCCCGGTAGTTGTGGTTCGTGAAGATAATAATGTCACCGACTCCACCAAGTACGGCCCAGTCGTCGTTGGTGTGGACGGTTCCGAGGTTTCTCAGAAGGCCACCTCCTATGCCTTCCGCGAAGCCCAGGCTCGCGGCGCGGCCCTCGTTGCCGTGCACACCTGGATGGATATGCAAATCCAGGCATCCCTCGCCGGCCTTTCTGCAGCTCAATCTGAGTGGGCAGAAATTGAAAAGGAACAGACTGAGGTGCTGGAAGAAAACCTGAAGGAACCGCGCGAAGAGTTCCCCGATGTTGAGGTGAAGAAGCAGATCACCCGTGACCGCCCCGTCCGTGCGTTGACGGAGGCTGCCGAGGGTGCGCAGCTTCTCGTCGTTGGTTCCCACGGCCGTGGTGGATTCAAGGGCATGGTCCTGGGCTCTACTTCCCGCGCATTGCTGCAGTCTGCACCGTGCCCGATGATGGTGGTACGCCCAGACGACGAAGGCTAAATCTTTCGCTAGCCTGACTTCCCGGCGCTCTTCTCCCCGGCTTTTGCAGCTAGGGAGTGGAGCGCTTCTGGTGTTTTAGAGCCACTTTGCTATACAAATGTGTCGTATTTGTTATCCCTACTTGAGTCACAGGGGTTTACACTGGGAAATACTCGATACGTTTATATTAGGAGGAAATCATGGGATTAGGTTTGGGTCTATTCACCTCGATCATTGTTGGTATCATCGCTGGTTGGCTGGCAGAGAAGATTATGAAGCGTGACCACGGGTTGTTTACCAACCTGGTGGTGGGTGTTGTCGGTGGCCTCATCGGTGGCATCATCATCCAACTACTGAATATTGAGGCTAGTGGTGGTTGGATCTTCTCCATCATCGCGGCCACCGCGGGCGCTTGCCTCTTGCTGTGGATTGTGGACAAGGTGAAACAATAGTCCGCATATAATTAGCGTACATACCGGTTTGTCTATAAAGTGTAGATGAACCGGTTTTGTCGTTGTAGAGAGGAATCCATGGCAGAGAAGAAGTCGCGCCGCAATCGACCCAGCCCGCGGAGCCGATTGTTGGAATCTGCAACCAAGCTCTTTAAAACTGAGGGCATTCGCGTCATCGGTATTGACCGCATCTTGCGCGAAGCGGATGTGGCCAAGGCATCCCTATATTCGTTGTTTGGTTCCAAGGATGCCTTAGTTATTGCCTACGTAGAGTCCTTGGATGAGCAGTTCCGCCAGGACTGGGAGCAGCGGACGGCTGCCATGCAGGATCCGGACCAAAAGATCTTGGCCTTTTTTGACAAGTTCATTGAGGAAGAGCCGGAAGAAGGTTTTCGCGGTTCGCACTTCTTGAATGCAGCGGGTGAGTATCCGCGGCCTGAAACGGATTCGGAGCGCGGCATCGTCGCGGCCTGCATGCAGCATCGCGATTGGGTGCACTCCACCTTGACAGCTCTGTTGACGGAGCGCAACGGCTATCCCTCGGCCTCCCAAGCAAGCCAGCTCTTAATTTTCCTCGATGGCGGTCTTGCCGGATCCCGCCTGACCAAGGAAGCAGGGCCGCTCTATACCGCCCGCGAGCTGGCTACTCAGATGCTTTCGGCTCCTCCTGCTGATTATTCGATTTAAGGTGCTTGTGCGCCTCCATGCGCAGCCGGTTGACCCGCTTTTTCTCTTCCTTGGAAAGAGCGGGTTGTTTTTCTTTATTGCGCCAATTTTGAAGGCTCTCGCGACGCATCGCATTCACTTCATCTGTAAGCGGGTAGAACTCGCGCAGCATGATTTCGAAGATGATGGTCTGAATGAGGGTGATCCAATAGGCACAGCCCCAATAAATAATGATTGCGACGGGAATGGGGCCATTATGGGCCAGGTGCCAGAGGAAGAAGGGCACGATGATGAGCAAGATGCCCATGAAGATGAATACGCGGCGGTTCAGTTTTAGATCGAATTGCGTGGTGCGGAAGCTGCGGATCAGGGCGATGATGGAATTCGCCATGGTAAAGACGATGGCCGCAATGAGCACGGGATTAAGCAGATCGCCGTGTTCGCGGGCGAAATCAGTGATCGGGGCGCCGTAGAAAGTGGTTTCACGGAAGGCCGCGACGTCGTCAGCATTGAGCATGCCGACGGTCTTTGAGTCCTGATCGATTTTCGACATCCGAAGGATCACTTGGTACAAACCAATGAAAACCGGAATCATGATGAGCGGAGGGATGCAACCAGCAGCAGGTTTGTAGTTATAGCTCTTCATGAGGTCTTGCTGCTTTTTGATGAGCGCAGCCATTTCCTCTTTGGTACTGGCGTGGTTCATCTCCTTGGAGATATGGTTATTCTCCGGCCGCATGAGAACGCCGATGCGTGCGGAGCGCACCGACATCCAGTTGAGGGGGATGACGATGCCTCTCACGGTGAGCACCAAAAGGAAAATGGAGACAAGCCAGGCAGCGGATTCATCAACGAAGCCGCTGATAAGCCAATGCCAGAATTTCATGATTCCGGAAACCGGGTACATGAAGAACTCGAACATGCTGTACCTTTCGGTGAGGAAGTATGGTTTAGAACATGACAAAAGTTCTCGGCGAACTCATGCTAACCATTGGTTTGGTTTTAGTTCTATTTGCATTCTATGAAGCATATTGGACGAATGTGGAATCAGGGCGCTTACAAGATGAAGCTAATGCGAAATTAGAAGAGCAGTGGCGCAACCCGCGGGAGAAGAAAGACCCAGATTTGGGAGAGGCCTTCGCACAGATGTCCATCCCTGCCTTTGGCTCTGATTATCACTTTGCCATCATCCAAGGTACGGATGACGATGATCTTTTACGCGGCCCGGGCCACTATGAGGACACGCAAATGCCAGGTGAATTAGGGAATTTTGCGGTAGCTGGGCACCGCGTGGGCAAGGGTGCCCCATTCAATGATTTGGGTTCATTGCACACCTGCGATGACATCATCATCGAAACCCACACGGAAAAGATTACCTACAAGGTGCTGCCCATCGATGGCGAGCATGCGGATTGCTTCGATGAAGTACCAGAAGAATATACCCATGTTGCCGGCAGGCATATCACCACGCCTGGCGATGTCTCAGTGATCGACCCCGTGCCGGGGACTGAAGCAGACCCCACGCGGGGAATGCTGACTCTGACCACCTGTCACCCGCAATTTTCCAACGCCGAGCGCATGATTGTGCACGCGATGGAAGTTGGAAAGGAAGCTAAGTAATGTATCGCGCTTTGTGGAATCTATTGCCAGGGCCGAAGCCAGTGAAGGCGCTGCTTGCCATTGCCATTGCTGTGGGAGTCTTCTTCCTCCTTATGGAGATCGTCTTCCCCTGGGTTTCGCCGATGATGCCCTATAACGACGTCGCGGTTTAAAGCCCTAAATTGGCAATCGCTTCCTGGGCAATCTGCTCGGACTTGAAGGTCTGTTGCTGATTGCTCCACACCAGCACCGCGTGGGTATCCTTTTGCACGGCGTAGACGGCCTGCTCATTGACGATGCCCCGTCCGCCTTCCCAGCCTGCAAAGGAGGCGGGCTCGGTGGCATCGATTGGCGCGGCCCAATCCACCGCGGCGCGGGCGTCTTCTACGGTGGGCATATCGCGCACGATGACGGTAGCTTGCGGGTGGTCCTGATAAGACCAAAAGACGCACGCGGGGGTGGGAAAGCGCGTGTCGATGCCCTGCTTGGTCAGGCGCTCGCCGTTGGTATTTTCCAACCAACCGGGATCGATATAGGGACAATCGCTCCATTCATTGACCTCTGCGGTCTGTTCCACGTTGATGGCGGCGCTTTCCGATGCCACCTCGTCTCCCAGTTCGTCCTGGTCTGCTTGCTCGGTCTGGCATCCCGCGATCCCTATTCCGGTCAGGGTGAGAAGGACAAGTAGGCTTTTGCGCATGAGCTCCACACTAGATCGGGATACCGATGCGCTACGCACCGGCATTCATTTCTTGACGGCGGTCCTGCTGGTGGTGGGTATTTTTACCTCGGTGAAGATGCCGCTATCCCAGTCCCTTATCAACCTATTGCTATTGGTGGGGTTCGCGGCCGTCTACTTTGCGGGATCGATCTATGCGGAGCAGTGGCCGCGACCCATGCGCTACTTGTGGATCAGCATCCTCACGGTGTTATGGGGTGCGGATTTATTTGTGGCTCCCGCCGCCATCTATCTGGTATTCGTCATGTACTTTTTGTACCTGACTGTGCTGGATATGACCGCAGGAATCCTGTGCGTCATCGGCGCTACCGTGCTCACCGTCGTGGTGCAAATACCGGGAGGCCTGACCTTTGGTGGAGTGATGGGCCCGGCGGTCTCGGCACTGGTAACCGTGGCGATTACGTATGCGTTTCGCACCCTATCGCGCATGAACCGGGAGCTAGTAGAAACTCGTACGCAGTTGGCGGCCACGGAACGAGACGCGGGCATGGTGGCCGAGCGCCAGCGCATCGCCCACGAGATTCATGACACCTTGGCCCAGGGGCTGTCATCGATTCAGATGCTCCTGCACTCCGCCGACCGGGATCTGGATAAAGAAGACATTGCTGCCGCACGCAGGCGCATTGAGCTTGCGCGGCGGGCCGCAGCGGATAACCTGCATGAGGCGCGTGCCATGATTGCGGCGCTGCAGCCGCCCACACTAACGGAGACCTCCCTCGAGGCGGCGCTGACGCGCATGGCGGAAAACTTCGCCGCTACGGCGGGGTTCCAGGTGGAGGTCGAAAGCGAAGGCGCGGAGCAACAGTTGCCGATGAAAATAGAGGCGGCGCTATTGCGGATTGCACAGGGAGCGGTGGGGAACATCGTCAAGCATGCCCATGCCAGCCGCGCCCGGATCACCGTCACCTATGAAACCGACGAGGTGCGCGTGGATGTAGTGGATAATGGGCAGGGTTTTGATCCCGCGACGGTGGAAAGCGCGCCGACGGGCCTGGGGCATATCGGCCTTTCTGCCATGCGGCGCCGCGCGCAGGAGCTGGGCGGCGAGGTGGTCATAGAATCCGCGCCGGGGGAGGGAACGGCTGTGTCAGTTAGTATGCCCTTTGATAAGGCGGTAGATTAAACTTTTGGTTGAGAAAAACATCGAGAGGAGGGATGTCGTGATTCGGGTCCTTTTGGCAGATGACCACGAGATCGTGCGGCTGGGGCTGCGTTCGGTGCTCGAAGGCGCAGAAGATATCGACGTCGTGGGCGAGGTAGCGACGGCGGAGGCGGCGGTGTCCGCGGCACAAGCAGGCGGTATCGATGTCATCCTCATGGACCTTCGGTTCGGGGCGGGCCTGGAGGGAACGCGCGTTATGGGTGGCGTTGAAGCTACCGCGCAGATTCGGTCCTCCATGAGCACGCCGCCCAAGGTGCTGGTCATCACCAATTACGACACCGATGCGGATATCCTCGGCGCCATCGAGGCAGGCGCGGTGGGCTACCTCTTGAAAGATGCCCCACCGCAGGAGCTTTTGGATGCCGTCCATTCGACGGCGGAGGGGGATTCGGCGCTCTCGCCCATTGTGGCCGACCGCCTCATGACCCGAGTCCGCACGCCCCGCACTTCATTGACCCCGCGCGAACTAGAAGTGTTGCAACTGGTGGCTGCGGGGGCCTCGAACCGACAAATTGGCCATGACCTCATGCTTTCTGAAGCAACGGTGAAATCCCACCTCGTGCACATTTATGACAAGTTGGGCGTGCGCTCCCGCACGTCCGCAGTGGCGGCCGCCAGGGAACAGGGCGTGCTGTAAAGGCCTAGTGGGCGGCGTTGTAGGCGTCGATAATGTCCTGGGGGATTTTGCCGCGACGCGCTACGTCATGGCCCTGCTTTTTCGCCCATTCGCGGACCTTGCGGGGATCGACCTGTGGGGATTCCGCATCGGGGGCGGCATGTGCGGCCTCGACAAAGGGGGCGATTGCCTCGTGGAAACGGCGAGCATTGTCGCGGGATAGATCCATGATGTAGCTGCGCCCGTTGACGCTGAAGCGAACTACTTCTAATTCATCCTCACCAATGAGTTCATTATCAAGGTCATCATAAAATTGCGTGATTTCGCGGCGTGCCATAGTACCTCCAAGGTTTATTGCGTCGATATGTTGGACTAATACCGGAATTTGGAATCTGAATTAACTTTAATTCAATTCTACCAGTGCGGAAATTAATAGACAATAAAAATTTACTTATTGGCACTTGCGTATAAAAATATCGCCGCCACCTTAAAGAAAGGTGAACGGCGATTGGTGGGAAGAAAAGGAGAAATTAAGCGCCCAGGCGCTGTTGAATCTCCGCAGTAACGGAATCGATCTCTCCGCTAATGGTCTTATGCGCGCGGCGGCGCTGCTGTTCCGTCATGAATTCGGCGTTATCGATCGCGGCATCAACCTCTTCGAGGCGCTCGCGCACGTCCCGCTTGAAGCCACTGGGCAGATCTACATCCTTGAGGGAATTACGGATGCCGGCGGTGCGTGCCTTGAGCGGGGCGCCGTAACCGGAAAAAGAGGCCATTTCCGCCGAACTTACGCCTGCTTTGTGGGCCTTGCGCTTTTCTTTTTCGGACTTCAGTCCCACAAATGCGCGATAAACGAGGGGAAGCAACAGCGGGGCGGCGGTGCGCAATGCGCCTGCATAGCGCTTGACCTTGCCGGCATTAAAGTGGCCCTCGCGCAACTTTTCCAGTTCTTTTTCTGCCATTTTCTGTTCGTGTTTCCGGCGCTTTTTGAGGCCCTTTTCTTCGGCCTTAACAAGATGCTTTTCTTGCTTGGCAAGGAGCTTTTGTTGGCGGCGACGATCCTTCGACTGGGCCTTTACCTCAGCCTTGGCGCGCGCCTTCGCTGCCTTGGCCTGCGCGCGTGCCTCCTGGCGAGCCTTTTTCAATTTCTTGAGGATACTCATTATTTTCCCTTACGTTCGATCGAGTCTGGATTCAACATTACCTTGCTGTTCTATTAAGCTCACCCGGTGTGGAGGATGTCGTTGTAGCTTCGGATCTCGTTGGGTGCCGCTATCGCTTGGTGCAGCGGCGCGCCCACCCCGAGATTCCGCGCACCCGATCCTCGATCGCTAGGGCCGAGCGCCACAGCGCCGCCGTGGACGCGGTCATGGAATTATTCCCGCGCAAATCCCCTGGCCGTTTCCGGCGCATCGATCTAGAAGGCGATGATTGGGAACGCGCCATGGCCACGCTCGAGGCCATCGCCTCCGGCTATACCCACATCACCAATGCGGTCTTTGCCACCGAAAAGTGGAAAGTACACGTGGAATTGCTTCTCCGAGAGGGCAGCTCCTATACCCCCATTATTGTGAGCAACCACCGTGTCGCGCGCAAGCACCCAAAGAAAACTACGCTGGCCGTACCGACTCATCGCCTTGGGCTGAGCGAACCCATGGAGGTTCCGTATAAGTCGCGCCACCATGCCGTCGATGGCTATCGTCTGGCGCTCGCCGCCCAGGCCCTGGAGGATATGGGCCTGAACTCCGGGCGCGGCGGTGCCATCGGTCAGGACCGCCAGCAGGCCTTTTTCACGGAGACGGCGAAATTTGACGTGCAGCGCGCCTGGGATAAGCCGCTTCCCACCGCACCAGTGCGGGTCAAGGAGTGCGCGAGCTGTAGGTTCTGGCCCTTGTGCGAGCAAGAGCTGGTGGCGGCGGATGATATTTCCCTTTTCTTACCGGGCGATCGCGCACGCCCCTTCCGCGAGCGCGGCATTACCACGGTGCAGGCGCTTATCGATGCCAATGTGGGCGAGCCCTCCCGCCTCGCGGCCGCGTGGCGCTCCGGTCAGACGCTGCTGTGCCGCGGAGATACGGCGGTGCCGCGCGCGGATATTGAGGTGGATGTGGACATGGAAGCCTACATGGACCAAGGCGCTTACCTGTGGGGCGCGTGGTTCGAGGGCGAGTACCACCCCTTCGTGACTTGGGAGCCGCTGGGCGGACGCGCTGAGGCGGAGAACTTCGCCGAATTTTGGCGGTGGTTAATGCAGTTGCGCGATACAGCGCATGCGGAGGGTAAGACCTTTGCGGCCTATTGCTATTCCGCGCACGGCGAAAACCACTGGATGCGCCGTTCCGCGCAGCGCTTCCGAGAGGTGGATGAACGGGAAGTAGAAGACTTTATCTCTTCCCCGGAGTGGGTGGATATGTTTGCCTACGTGAAGAGATCCTTCGCGGGGCCCTTTGGGCTGGGGCTCAAGGTGGTGGCCCCAGTGGCGGGATTCCGGTGGCCGGACGAGGACTTTGATGGCGAAGAATCCGTGAACGCGCGCCGGGAGGCCCTAGCGGGCGACATGAGCGTCCGGCAGCGCCTCTTGGACTATAACGCCGGCGATGTGCACGCCACTCGGATAGTGCGCGAGTGGATGAGCGACGGCGCGCCGGGAATCCCGGAGCTCTAGAGCGCGGCAATGAAAACGTATATGAACAGCAGGATGCCAAGGCCGATATAGATTTGGTTCCAGTCCGCGATGGTTTTTGGCTCGGGACCTTCCGCCTTTTTCATCAACACCTGCTTTTGGGCCTTGACCGCGCGGGCAATGAGAATGGGGTAGATGGCCAAGGAGCCGATGCATAGCAGCGAGGCCACTACCTTGAGCACGGAGATATCCGTGCCGATCCAGATAAGCAGCCCGCCATTGACGAAGGTGGCGCGCAACAGACCCCACCGATCCAGCTCTTGCAGCCCCGCGCGGACCGCGCCGGGGCCGCCGCCCATGGTGGTGGGAAGAAGATAGCTCATGACTCCGATGAGCAGCTGCGCCGCAAAGCCCACCACGAGGCCGAGGGTGGGAAGCCCTGGTTCTGCCACGAGGAAGTGCTGCGTGGTGTAGTACGCCAAAGATAGCACCAGCCAGAGCGCGGCCATCAGCACCGAGACGGAGGCAAAGTTAACGCGGTCGCGCGGAGCGCGGGCGACGTCGATGACGTTGCCAAGCCACTGCTGCAGGCTCAGGATCCAGCCGATGCAATAGATAATCAGCCCGAGCTGCGGGAAGTCCAGAAACGCGCCGATGATCGTTGCCACCACGCCCAGGGTAAGCAGCAGGAACGAAGAGGACATGCGCTCGTTAGTGCCCTGCGTGCGCCAGATGGTGGGAAAGAGGATGGTCAACGAACCTGCCGCGGCAAGGCCAATGAAACCGCCGATATTGGCGGCGATATGGGCCAAGAGCAACTGCGGATCGCCGGGGTGGATAGCCAGGATTGCGCCGAAGACCGCGCCTACCGGTAGGCACAGCGCGGATAGCACATAGGCGCCGACAACTGGGCGGAAGCGCTTATCCTTGGCGGAGCGCCACTGTGTAAACAGGGACACCCCGTGCCATAAAACGGTGAGCGCGATAAGCGTGGCGCCGATCTGGGTCAGTATCCAGTGGTGAGCCCAGAACTGCACGAGGAGTTGGCCCGCCACGGCGATGATGATGCCGAGATTGAGGATATAGATGCGCGCGAGTTGCTTGGGGCGGGCGGAATCCGGCAGTTTTTGTTGGACGAATTTTTCCGTCAGGTGCTGCGACCACACCACGATGCTGTTGGTAACCAGGCCCAACGTGAAGAGGTGGATTAGTACCCAGCGATAATTGGGCACGAATATGTGCGCTGCGCCCACCACGATGAAGACCATCATCCAGATGGACACGGGGCGTGAGGCTTTGCGGTGCCAGGTGCGGCTCGACCACTTATCTTGAGGCATAAAACCGAGTTTAGTCGGATTTAATTTTGGTCCAAGTCAGCGCAGTAAGAGCAAGCGCGAAAGCGGTGAAGCAGGCGATGAATTGGTGCCAGGTGCGGGCATCGAAAAGCGTGCCTGCCAAAGCGCCGACGATGGAAGAGCCCAGGTAATAGCAGAAAACGTACATTGAGGACGCCTCGGCGCGGTCATGGGTGGCTAGTTGCCCCACCCAGCCAGACGCGGTGGAGTGGACCGCGAAGAATCCGACGGTCAGGCACACCATGCCAATGAGCGTCATGGCCAGGTTGCCGGCGCAGAGGATAATGCCCACGGTAAAGAGCACGGCGGAACCGACCATGGTTTTTCCGTGCCCAATGCGGGCGACCAGCGTGCCCGCCCGGGCCGAGGACCACGTGCCGGAGAGATAAAACAGGAAGGTAAAACCAGCCAGCGCCGGGGAAAGACCAAAATCCCCGGTTAGGCGGAAGGTAAGGAAGTTATACATGGACACGAACGTGCCCATGGATAAAAAGGCGACGATAAATAATGCGGCGAGATCCTTATTTGCCCAGTGCCCAAAGACCGCGCTGAGCTCGGAGCGGAAGTGAATTGGCTTGGGGTGAAAATTCCGCTGGGCGGGTAGGAGGAGCCAGCAGGTAATGGCAAAGGCGAGGGAGACCACGGCGGAGCCGAGCATCGCCCAGCGCCATGAGGAAAACTCCACCAAGCCAGCGGGAATGATGCGGCCGGTGAGCCCGCCAACGGAATTGCCGGCGATATAAAGTCCCATCGCCTTAGGCAAAGCATGATCCTCGAGCTCTTCTGAAAGCCAGGCCATCGCCGTCGCCGGAGCGCCGGATAACATCGCACCCTGCAGCCCGCGCAGGGCAATGAGCTGCCAGCCCTCTTGGGCTAGGGGCACCACGAGGCCCAGGATGGTGGCGGCGATGGCGGAGATGAGGAGGATGCGCCCGCGCCCATAGCGCTCAGAAAGGATGGACGCCGGAACCACGCAGATGGCCAATGCGCCGGTGGCGGCCGAAACAGTCATGGCCGCTTCCGTGTGCGAGATGCCCATATCCGTTACCAACGTGGGCAAAATTGCTTGGGTGGTATAGAGGCTAGAAAACACCGCCAAGCCCAAAAGGAGCATGGCGATGGTGGCGCGCCGGTTTCTGGTCATGCATACCAGCATTCTCTTCACGGGCGGCGGTGTAAATTGCGCCACACCCTTGATGGGGTTAGCGCAAGCATAAAAATGCCGCCCTTCCAGCAAGGAAAGGCGGCAGAAGGTAACTAATTAAAAAGTTACTTCTTAGCTGCAGCGTAACGCTCTGCAACGTCGTCCCAGTTGAAGACGTTCCATGCGGCCTTGACGTAGTCAGCCTTCACGTTCTTGTACTGCAGGTAGTAAGCGTGCTCCCACATATCGAGCATGAGCAGCGGGGTGAAGTCAACGGAAACGTTGCCCTGCTGGTCAGTGAGCTGCTCGATGATCAGGCGGTCAGCGATGTGGTCGTAACCCAGCACTGCCCAGCCGGAACCCTGCAGGGAGGTAGCGGCACCAGCGAAGTGTGCCTGGAACTTCTCGAAGGAACCGAAGTCGCGGTCGATAGCCTCTGCCAGCTCGCCGGTGGGCTGGCCGCCACCGTTCGGGGACAGGTTCTTCCAGAAGATGGAGTGGTTGGTGTGGCCACCCAGGTTGAATGCCAAGTTCTTGGACAGGGCGCGGATACGGTCTGGGTTAGCCTCGCCGTTGCGCTCTTCTTCCAGTGCCTCGAGGGCAGCGTTAGCACCCTTCACGTAGGTTGCGTGGTGCTTGTCGTGGTGGAGCTCCATAATCTCTGCGGAGATGTGTGGCTCCAGTGCGTCGTATGCGTATGGGAGATCAGGAAGTTCGTAAACAGCCATTTGTGTAATCCTTTCTTCGGGTACGTGTCCCGATGATAGGCACGATCGAAAGATTTCGCCATGATTAATTTGAAATCTGCAAATACAGCGAATATTTAGTGGCCCGGGAATCTATTTGCCCAGTACAACGTTATTAGGGAAATAGAGAAAGGAGCTTTAACTGATGTGGATGTTTAAACCGGAACCGAAGATGGTGGCTGCGGAAGACGCCTTGCCGGGCCGCAGCGAGCCGGTGTTAGACCCCGCCCCGCATGCGGTGCTGGATACCCCAATTACCGGCCCGTGGAAGGACGGCCAGAAATCGATTTTGATTGCCTTAGGCTGTTTCTGGGGCGCGGAAAAGATGTTCTGGGAGACCGACGGTGTTGAGTCCACGTCCGTGGGCTACGCCGGCGGTACCACTCCGAACCCCACGTATTATGAGGTCTGCCGCGGGCAAACCAACCATGCAGAAACCGTGGAAGTCACCTATGACCCAGAGAAGATTTCCTTGCGCGAGCTCGTGGTGAAGGCCTTGGAGGCCCACGATCCGACGCAGGGCTTCCGCCAGGGAAATGACGTGGGCACGCAGTACCGTTCCGCGTTTTATCCCCGTACCGAAGAAGAGCGGGAAGAGATCCAAGCAATCGTGGATAGCTACGCGGATAAGCTCATAGAATTTGGTTTTGGGGAAACCACGACGGAAGTAAAGCGCTTAGCTGATACGGACTCTGGCGAGTACTACTTGGCCGAAGACGAACACCAGCAGTACCTGCACAAGGTGCCGAACGGTTACTGCCCGCACCACAGCACTGGTGTGAAGTGCGATTAGGCGTCGAGCCGGATAAAACCGGCGATTTTCCCGGCTAACTTAGAGGTGAGCTTCTGGCGCGATTGGGAGCCCAGGACCTCGTTCCAGTACCAGAGCATCTCCTGAAAGTAGTTATGCCCGTGGCCGCCTGGGACGTTCAGGGAGTTGATCTGGTCCAGGCCAATTTGCCACCAGGTAATAAACGGCGCCCAGCGCAGGTGGCGGAGCGTATCCGCCCGGAGTGTCTCCGGTTGGGGTTCGTGCATCCAGGTGGGGCGGCGGAACATTAGGTTCAGGTCCCACCACACGATGGCATCGGAGGCATGCTGGGCGATGAGCACCCGGGGCCGGCGCCAGGTCGAGGAAAAATCGTTGCCAAAGGCATCGCGGCGCGAGTGCTCCGGTTGGGCAACAAAGCGGACGTGTTGCCCGCCATCGATGACGGGGAGCCGCTCGAGCGAGCCGATATCGCGGCGCAGGCGCTGGGTAAAGTGCGTCATCCGCGGCGGGCCAGAAAAGACCGCGCCGTTGCAGGCGGCGAGGAGTTCTTCCTTGTTCTGGAAGTTATCCATAATGGCGTAGGCACCCAGTGATTCTCCTGCAAGGTAGAGACGCGGGCGGTCTTCTTCCGGGAGCTTGTCAATTTCTTCTTGCATCACGGAAATGAGCTCGGCCGCGGCGCGCTTGGGCGCGTTCTTATCCACGAGGTAGGCGAAAACCGAGGGCAGGTAGGAATACTGCATGGTGACGGTGACGCAATCACCGGCGGTTAAAAACTCGTAGGCGCTTGCGCTCCAGTTATTAATCCACCCGGATCCTGCGGGCATCTGAATAACGATGGTTTCCCGGCGCAGTGCACCGGTGCGCTGTAATTCTGAGCGCACCTTCTTCGCTGCTTGGGCGAAGGAACGCCCTGGGATATAGCCGGCATAAATGCGGATGGGTTCTTTGGCGGGAGTGCCGGTGATGCTGCGAATATCGCGGGCGCGTGGGCCGTTAGAGACGAAGCGCCGCCCTTGTTGCCCTAGCGCGGACCAAGGTTCAAGTGACCATGGGCTGCCGGAGCGCTCCGGCTCCCAGGGCATCGAGGTGCCGGGAAAGATTTGCTTGTTTAAGCGCTGTGCCTTGTGGGAGAGCGAACGGATCCAGCGCCGGAATACCACGCGGTCCGATAGTCCTACCGCGGCCACGGTTAGCCCTGCGGTGACGACCGGCCAGGCCACGAGTGCTGGAACCCAGCGGCCCAATTGTCGCGATAATTTGGTCACGGTCAGTTGTGCGGCCTCGCCTACCAAGAGCAGCGCGCCGTATCCGGCGGTGCCGGCGGCTAGGCCGATGGCAGCGGTAGCCGGACCGCGAACCAGTTGCTTATTAACAAGACCTGCCTGCTTTTCCTGGTTGCGCAGCGAGAGCGCCGCATTGAAGGCGGTGCCGGCGCCAATAGCTAAGTGCAAGATTTGGCGGTGCTGCGGTCCCAAGCGGTCTTGCGGGCGCTTGCCCAGCCGGTTGAGAACGAAGCTTGTCGAGGCCGCCCCGAGGTGTCCGATGGCCTGCCCGATAGATACATTGGCAGCCGTTACCCACCACGGGCGGGGCAGCAGGGACGGGGATACCGCGGCCCACGTGGCCAGCTCTGCACCTAAGATTCCGGCCGACATATGGGGCGGCAACGTTTGCCGGCTGGTCATGCGGACGACGGGCGTGAGATCCGCGACTACGCCAAGAGAAATTAGTGCAGCGCGGCTGAAGGCGCGTTTCATGGTTGCCCATTATCCCAGAACATGTTCCGTTGCGCAGTGTGAAACATTCCGCATGCAAAACCCCGCTAGGCGTTGCACAATGGGGGCATGGCAAAGCATGTAGGAAATAAAGTCGTTCTCATTGGCGCGGGTGACGTGGGAGTCGCTTACGCCTACGCACTGGTCAATCAGAGCATCGTCGACCACCTAGCCATCATCGACATCGATGAGCGGAAGCTGGAAGGCAATGTCATGGACCTCAACCACGGTGTGGTGTGGTCGCCACAGCGCACCCGCGTCACCAAGGGCACCTACGCGGATTGCGCGGACGCTGACATGGTCGTCATCTGCGCCGGCGCCGCCCAAAAGCCCGGCGAAACCCGCCTTGAACTGGTGGATAAGAACGTCAAGATCATGAACAGCATCGTCGAAGATGTCATTGCTAATGACTTCGACGGTATCTTCTTGGTCGCCACCAACCCGGTCGATATCCTGACCTACGCGGTATGGAAGGCCTCTGGCTTTGACCACAAGCGGGTCATCGGCTCCGGTACGATTCTGGACTCCGCGCGCTTCCGCTACATGCTGGGTGAATTGGAGGACGTGGCTCCGAAGTCCGTGCATGCCTACATCATTGGTGAGCACGGCGATTCCGAGTTGCCTGCCGTCTCCACCGCGAATATCGCCGGTGTGCCGCTTTCGCAGAAGCTGGAAAAGGATCCGGAATACGCCGAGCGCATTGAAAAGATCTTTGAAGAAACCCGCGACGCCGCCTACTCCATTATCGATGCAAAGGGCTCGACCTCCTACGGCATCGGTATGGGGCTTGCACGCATTACCGCCGCGATCATCCAGAACCAGGACGTGGCGCTTCCCGTCTCTGCTTACCTGCAGGGCGAGTACGGCGTGGAGGACCTCTACATCGGTACCGCGGCCATCGTGAACCGCACCGGCATCGTTCGCCCGGTAGAACTGCAGCTCAACGAGCACGAAAAGGAGCGTTTCGACGCTTCTGCGAAGACGCTCAATGACATCAAAGAAAAGTTCTTCGGCTAGTGCACATCGTCGCGCATAGGGGATATTCCGGAAAATACCCGGAGCTATCCCCCTTAGCTTTTGAAAAGGCCATGGAGCTTCCCATCCATGGCGTGGAGTGCGATGTGCGGTTAAGCCGCGATGGCAAGGTGGTAGTCCAGCACGATCCCACCTTGGAGCGAACGACGGGGCGCGCCGGGCGGGTTTCGGCGATGGACTGGCGGGAGCTGAGCGAGGTCGACATCGGCAAGGGGCAGCGCATGATGCTTCTCGATGACCTCCTGGCCATGCTGGGGGACAAGCCCCACCACCTTTATATCGAAACCAAGCACCCCTCCGGGCAAGGTAGTGCCTTGGAAAAGCGGGTCATGGAACGGCTGCGCGCCGCCGGGCTCGATGAGGATCCGCGCATTCACGTTATTTCTTTTTCCCATAAGGCCATCCGGCGCATGAAGATTTTGGCACCGCATATTGACCGCATTTACCTGCGCCGAGATTGGGAACGCCATTTCAATCGCTCGGATTTCATGTGGTCGCGGCCGAGCGCCCTGGGGGTTTCCCTGCTGCGCGCCAAGATGCAAGCGGCCATTATTGGGGCGCAAGGCTTGCCCACGTATATGTGGACCGTTGATAAGCCAGAAGACATGAAGTGGGCTTGGTCCAATGGCGTAGACATGCTTGCCACCAATCAGCCGGAGGTGGCCCTGCGCGCTATTGAGCTGTAGAAAGCAGGTATCTTGGAGGCATGGCCAAGAAGAAAAAGAAACAAGAAGACCTGCCTGAGGGCATGTCCCGCCGTCAGGCGAAGCTTGCTGCCCGCGCCAAAGAGCGCGCCGCCTTGGAAAAGGACCCGCGCCCCTTTAGCGGTCTCGCGGCCGAGGCTTCCCTCGTTGCCATGCAAGAGTTCGTGCCCTCCGCTTTTGCGAAGCTCGACGTGAAGGGCTGCGATAGGAACGTCTACGTCTCCACCGTCCTCCCAGGCGCCACCGCTGCGCTGATCCGCGATGAGGAATTCGGCGGCGATGCTTTTGTGGCACTCCAGGTACAGTCCCATACTCATAACCCCGGCCGGGATCTGGCCTTCGCCCTGAATTGGGTAAAGAACAACGAACCAGGCTCTACCTTGGAATCAACCGCGGCCGATGGCTCGCAGCCGGAGCTTAGTGAGCTTATCGATGCCGCAACCACCCTCGACATCGAAGTCCACCAGGACTTCAGCTGGTGGATTCCGGAAGGCGCGCAGGTCACCCCTGAGGTATCGCAGTCCATGCGCGCCGCCAATGACTCGGTCATCGAATCCCACCAGGTGGGCAAGGACATTACCGGCACCGCCTTTTGGGCCAATGCCGGCGGCGGCAAAGCGCACGTGCGCTGGGTGCGCCCGAATGACGATGAGGCCGCGTTCCTCAACGCCTTGGCGCGAGTCGCCGCGCGCGGCGAGCTGAACGTGGGCGAGGACACCAAGTTTGCCGGAGTATTCCGCACCCACGGCCTCATCGCTCCCGTCTTTGACGTGCAGCCTGAGGTTGATTACTCCTCTTATGAAGACAAGCTCGCGGGCGTAGATAAGGCCTTGGAAGAAGAAATCTCCAATGACGCGCAATTGAACGCAGAAGAGCGCAAGCAGTTAGAAAACATCAAGTCCCGCCAGGTGACGTTGCGCTAAACACACCACAACAAAGCGGCCCTTTACCTCGAAAAGACGAGGAGGAAAGGGCCGCTTTCTTCGCAATCTAGCTAGGAAGGGTTAAGGCATGAACAAGAAAAACTCAGGGCCGCGGCGCATAGCCTGGGCTTTCGCAGCCGCCAGCGCAATAGCCTTCATGCTTGGCATAATTAGGATGCTTTCTATGGATCCTGTGGAATGGAGAATTTACCCTGAATTCATCATAGCAACCACACTTGCTACTTTCTCAATAACGTTTTTCCGATACGAAGATTGAGTTCAGTCTTATTTCATGGAGTCCCAGAGCTGTTGGGCGCCTTCATCGTCCCAGAGCACGACATTGCCCACGACGGTGTCCTGGAAGCCGCCAATGGGAACGGTTTCCGTGTCCACGCCGGAGCCCATCGCAAGTGCCACGCGGGCTAGGTGCCATACGTGGTCGCCATCGCCGACGATGAAGGAAGAGGCGGTGTGGTTAATCAGGGAAATCGACCGGAAGGGGTTAATCAGCGTGGCCGGGGAGGTGATCTTATCTAGGAGCGCCGCGAAGAACTCGCGCTGGCGCTGCACGCGGTCGAGATCTCCCATCGCGGTGGCGCGGGTGCGCACATAGCCCAGCGCATCGCTTCCCTCTAGCTTCTGGCAGCCTTCCTGCAGATCGATGCCCGCCAGCGGGTCATTGATGGGCTCTGCAACGCAAATATCAACGCCGCCGACGGAATCGACCACATTGGCCAAACCACCCATGCCGATTTCGGCATAGTGGTCAATGTGCAGGCCGGTATTGCCCTCCACGGTTTGCGTGAGGAGCTTTGGCCCGCCGTAGGCAAAGGCGGCGTTGATCTTATCCATGCCGAAGCCTGGTACTTCCACGTAGCTATCACGCGGAATGGAGACCAGCTGGGCTTGGCCGGAGCGCGGGATATGCAGGAGCATGATGGTATCGGTGCGTCCCTCGCCCACATCGCCACCGGTCCCGAGGGCTTGTTGGTCTTCTTCGGATAGGCCCTGGCGGGAATCGGATCCCACCAACAGCCAATTGGTGCCGGAGGTATTGGCTACCTGCTCATCCGGGAGGGCATCCACGCGGGTCAGGCGGGTATCGGCCCACAGAGCGAAGATGAGGCTAAAGACCACGACGACGAGGACAAAGATACCGGCGCAGCCAAAGAACCGCTTGACCGGATTGGTCTTTTTCCGGCGGCTGTGCGGCTTAGAATGGCGGCGGGGCGGTTGCTGAGCTTGTTGTGGCTGGTAGCGCTGTTGCAGCTGCTGCGGCGATTGCGGCTGCGATCGCTGTGGTCGCCGTGGCGGCCGTTGCTGTGACTGTTGTGGCCGTTGTGGTGGTTGCTGCGCGGAACGCTGCTGCTGGGCCTGGTACTGGCTGGGGTAGCGGGTAGGAGTTTCCTGGCGTGGGATATGCTGCTGCGGCTCGGCACGATTCGTGCGCGGCCGGCGGCGGATGGGCCGACCGTAGCGGTCCTTGAGGGGACGGCCATCGGCCCCAAGGACGAACTCACTGGATGAGCTATCGCCAGCGCGGCGCGCCTCCCGATGCGGATCTCGTCCTGATTCAGTCATGCGCTATACCTTACAAGGCGCCGGCCAATTCCCCCGCTTTCTTCGCGAGCACGCCACTATTAAAACACGGAAAGACCGAAGGAATAGCCGAGGAAAGCGATCGCATCGATAAGAAAGTGCGCGATGACAAGCGGCCACACGCGGCCGGTGCGGTGATAGTAATAGCCGTAGATTACGCCCATGATGATATTGCCAAAGCCGGCAGATACCCCCTGGTACAGGTGATATGAACCGCGCAGAATGGAGCTTGCCGCAAGGGTGGCCGGCAGCGTCCAGCGCGCTTGGCGCAGCCTGGTCATCAGCCACATGACCACCACAGTTTCTTCCGCAAAGGCGTTTGCGGCGGCCTTGATGAGGGACACCGGGATTTCTAACCACGCATTATCGAAGTCACCGGGGATGACCTCTTTGCTCCAGCCAAATTGCACCGCGGCGAAATACAAAACTAGGCCTGGGATGCCGATGAGCGCGGCGAGTCCCGCGCCGTGCAACCAATCAGAGGCGCGGTAGGCGGCCGGTTTAATGTGGTCTTTCGCCAGCAGGAAAAGCGCTAGCCCACCATAGGCAAAAAGGACCGCCGCCGAGCACAATTGCAGGCCCAAATCCACCCACGCCAGGCTGGATTGGCTGGAGTTGAGCGTGACGGATTGCTCATTGAGCGGCTGCGGGGCGGCCAGTGAATTGATAAGCCGCAGCACCGCCCTGACCCCGGAAATACCAAAGGTCAGGGTCAGGACGATGAGCAGCTCGGCGCGTAGGTTCTTAGTCATGGGTGCAGGATGTGGGCGAGGCCTAAAAGTCGGGCATCGGAAAGCGTAATGCCTCCCACATGCACGCCGACGGGCGGGTGCGCGGGGATCGCCCAAGGAACGGAAATGGCGGGCAATCGGGCCATATTAAACAGCGAGGCCCACGGGGACCAGCGCGTTTGGGCGTCGAAATTCTCCGCGTGCGGAAGGGACAGGAAATGCCCCCGCGGCGGGGGATCCGCGGTGAGCATAGGCGTGACGATGGCATCGACCCGCCACTGCTGCGCCAAGAGCTCCGGGAGGTGGCGGACATGGCGTTGCGCCGCGCTTAGCTCGGCGGCGGACACGGTGGCGCCTTGCTGGGCCACCCAAGCCGCGTAGCCTTCTGCCTGCGGCAGCCCCACAAACCGGGAGGTAAAGATCTCGCGGAAGTGCGCAAACGTGACCCCTGCCTGCGGATACGGCGCAATGAGGACGACCTCGAACCCCGCGGCGCGCAGCCGATCTGCGGCCTCGCGTGCCGCCCGCAGGTGGTGGGCCTCCACCCGGGTCGCGGCAAAAAGCGGCTCCAGCAAGAGCCCAATGCGGGCGCGCGGGGTGATCATGCGGTGGCCGTGCAGGAACGCATTATCGGCCACGGTGCGGGTAATAAACCCCTCCGTGCCGAGGCTGCTGCCCGCAGGCTTAAACCCCACGACCCCGCAGGCCGCCGCGGGAACACGAATGGAACCGCCGCCATCGCTGGCCTGGGCCGCGCGCACGAGGCCGCGGGCTACCTGGACGGCCGCGCCGCCAGAAGAACCACCCGGGGTGCGGCCTGGATAAAGGGGATTATCGGGGTGGGGAAGATCTACCGGTTCGGTATCGACGCGCAAGCCCAACTCCGGGGTGGAGGACTTGCCAATGAATATGGCGCCCTGCTTTTCCAATGCCGCGATGAACGGGTCGCTGACCGCGGGATAGTACGTGCGCTTGGCATTGCCCATAGTGGTGGGCATGCCCGCGACATCGTTGAGATCCTTTGCAGATAGGACCCACCCGCGCAGCCGGCCGGTGAGGGTAGGCGCGCGCTGCAGATCCAGGTAGGTAAAACCGTGTTCTGCGGGGCCCATGCCCTGCACATCCGCGCGGAGTCGTTCTATGGAAAAGCCCATGGCGCACCAGTCTAGTGGGCTAAGGTGACGGGCATGACTACAACCATCGCATTCTTAGGCCCCGCCGGTACGTTCACGGAGGCCGCCGTGCACAAATTCGCTACCGAGTGGGAAGAGCGAGGGGAGACCGTAGAGGCCCTACCGGTGGACTCGCCATCGGCGGCGGTGGCGGCCGTGCGCGCCGGGCAGGCCGATTATGCCTGCGTCGCCATCGAAAATTCCGTGGATGGTGCGGTGACGACGACCTTTGATGCACTGGTAGAAGGCGATCCCGTACAGATTTACCGCGAGGTAGATATCCCCGTTACCTTCAGCATCATGACCCGCCCGGGAACGAAAGACATCGCGCGCCTGAGCACGCACCCGGTGGCCTTCCAACAAATCCGCGGCTGGGTAGCAGAGAACGCGCCGGGCGTGGAATTCGTGCCGGCTAGCTCGAATGCGGCGGCGGCGCAGGCCGTAGCGCGCGGGGAGGTCGACGCGGCGGCGGCACCAGCGCGGGCGGCAGAAATCTTCGGCCTAGAAACCAAGGCGAGCGGCGTGGCCGACGTGCAGGGCGCGGCCACCCGCTTTGTACTGGTGGGCCTGCCGGGGCGCCCGACCGCGCGCACCGGCCAGGATCGCACCAGCGTCATTTTCACCTTGCCCAACCAACCGGGAACCCTGGTGGGGGCCTTACAAGACTTTGCCCATCGCGGGGTGGATCTCTCCCGGATCGAGTCGCGGCCGACGCGCCAGACCTTTGGCACCTACCGCTTCTATGTGGACTTGATTGGGCATATCGATGACCAGCCGGTTGCTGAGGCCCTGCGCGCGGTGTGGTTGCGGGCGGAGGAACTGCGCTTTTTGGGCTCTTGGCCCACCGCGACGCCCGCCGGCCATCCACCGCGGGACTTGGCTGAGGCGGATGCCTGGGTGGCGAGGGCGCGCAGGGGTCAATAATCTGGACGCATGACTGGAAGAATCATCCTGCTGCGCCATGGCCAAACCCATTCCAACGTCTCCCGGCTGCTTGATACCCGGCCGCCGGGCGCGGAGCTTACGGATCTGGGGCGCAACCAGGCCACGGAGGTGGGCCGGGAACTAGCGGGGTTTGTGGGCGATCGCGAGGTCGAATTCAAGTGCTCGATTGCGCTGCGGGCGCAGCAGACCGCCACCTTGGCGGCGCGCGCTTTTGAACAGGAGCGGAACCTGCCGCGCTTTTCCATTCCCATCGATGTCATCCCGAATGTGCAGGAGATTTTCGCCGGCGATTGGGAGCTCGATGCCAGCGAGGCCGCCCACCGCAGCCACGATTCGGCCATGCGCGGCTGGTGCTATGGCGATAGCCAGGCCGCCATGGAAGGCGGCGAGCGGCTTCAGGACGTGCTGTCGCGTTTCCAGCCCGCGTTGGAAGAGATTGCGGCGCAGCTTGCCGATGACCGCGATGTCATCCTCGTCAGCCACGGCGCCGCCATCCGGGTGGTAACCAAGCATGCCACCGGCGCGGATGCGGACTTTGCCTATACCGGGTACATGCCCAATTGCCGCTTTACCGTGATGGAGCCGCGCGGCAAGAAATTCGGCGAGTGGACGCTTACCCGCTGGGCAGATATCGAACTTTAGCCCCAGCCCAGCCGGTGCAGTTCGTGTTCTTCCATGCCAAAGTAATGGCCGAGCTCGTGGAAGACCGTGACCTTGACCTGCTCGGCCAAGTCTTCTTCTGACGTACTCCAGCGCTGCAGGGTGTTGCGGTAGATGAAGATCGCATCGGGTAAATACCCGGTGTGGTCGAAGGTGCGCCGAGGCAAAGCGACGCCCTCATAGAGCCCCAGCAAGGTGGGATCATCGGGGTTTTCTTCTTCCACCATGATCACCAGGTTGCGCATTTTGCGCACGAATTCATCGGGCACTTGATCGAGGGCGTCATTGACCATTTCCTCGAAGCGTTCTTCCGATACGGAATACATTTACGGCGCCGGCTTATCATCGCGAATCGGGTTGCGCTCTGGGCGCTCCTCCGGCGGGTTGCCATCGATGGATAGCGCCTGGCGGCCACCGGTGGCGGCGCCGGTGATGGAGGAAAAGCCGCCATCATCGCGGGCGTGGACGAGCGAACAGTTCACGGACTTGGTGCCGCCATTCCAGGACTCTTCAGACACGGTGCCCCAGAACGGTTGCAGCGTGGATTGGTAGAGCTGCTCCTCCCCGCCCAGGTAATCCTCGGCGGCGGCGGTGCAGGAATCCGAGAGGAATTTATCCATCTCCTTGCCATCCGGGTACGCGTCGGGGAATTTCTTGCCCAGGTCGATGACGGATACCGTCTCCAGCTGGTGTGGCTGGCCGCAGTCCACGACGTGCGGTACCTGCTGATCATCGATGGCCAAGCATTCGCCCGGCTTGGCCAAATTGGCCTGCTCGGAGGCCTCAACATTGCCGGTGGTCAACTGCGGCACGCCGTGATCATCGGTGGTCTGTAGGCCGCACAGCAGGGTGCGGTCACCGTTATCCCACGCGGATTCCGGCGGCAGGATGGAAGCAATATCGTATTTGCCGTGCGGATCCCACTTGCTGTGCAGGTAGCTCACCGTGGCGGATTCACAGAGCTCATCGCGCAGCTGGTGCTGGCGGGTGAGCGCGGGCCGTGAGGCATCCGGGCCGAATTCACTGGTGGGGTAGACGCTGAGATCCTCCACGGTGGAGACCTCGAAGCGGTGCTGCTCCGAGCATTCCACCTCCTTGAAGGAAGCGGCAGAGCCATCCTCGTTAATATCCCACGTCACGCAGGATCCGGCAGAAGCGGAGGTAAAAGGCTCCGTCTTCGGATCGGAGGATCCCGAGCCATCCGCACCGCCCTCAGAGGACTGCTCGGAAGAGGCCGTATTATCGGCCCCGTTGGAGCCGTGGTTGCTGACAATGCCGTAGATGCCCATGAAAACGGCCGCCGCGATTGCTGAGATCAAGGCAATCTGGACGGCCACAGCGGAACGCCACGCAGGTGATTTCTTCATAAGGCCCATTATCTTACCTCTTAAGCAGGGTCTTTTCTAGATTGAGGTATCCCGGGAAACGCGGGTATTCAGGTGGTACCTATCGGTGCGGTAGACCGAGGAACACCATTCCACGGGCTTATCCCCCGAACGCGAGCAGCGCACGATGTGCAGCAATGGGGAACCCACGGGGACATCGAGAAGCGGCGCAATCTCCTCATTGGCGGCAATGGCGGATACGGTCTGGTCCGCGTCCGTGATGGGGACACCAAACGTCTTATCCAAAATCGAGTACACCGAGTTATAGGTGTCATTTTCCAGCAGGCTCGGCGCAAAGGTGGAGTTGTACCAGCCGTCATCGATGGAATAAGGCTCGCCATCGCCCAAGCGCAGCCGGCGCAAATGAATCTGTTCCTCTGTGGCAGGGGTGCCAAAGAAGTTGGTGGCCGCCTCCGGTGCGCTGGCGCGGCCGCTGTTGAGGATCTTGGAGGAAGCCACCACGTTCTGGGCGCTCATTTCATCAGAAAAAGAAGCCAGATGTAGGCGCGATACCAAGGGGTTGGGGGCAACGAAGGTTCCCTTACCGCGCACGCGGCGCAATTTTCCGGCGGCAACGAGATCCCCAATGGCCCGGCGCACCGTAATGCGGGAGACACCGTAGGTCTCCTCCAGGAGTCTCTCACCGGGGAGGATATCACCGGGTTTGAGGGTGGTATTACATAATTCCTCCAGAATATCGTGCAACTGGGCGTGCTTGGGGGTGGGGCCATCGCTGATTTCGCGGGCCGGCAATTCTAGAGAGGACATGGTTCCATAATAATTCGCTGGTTATTACCACGGCAAGGCAATGGCAGTGCGCTAGAATCAGTTCCGTGATTGATCTCAAGCTACTCCGTGAAAACCCAGACGTTGTCCGCGCCTCTCAGGTCACCCGTGGGGAAGACCCCTCGCTCGTGGATCAGCTCCTTGCCGCCGATGAGAAGCGTCGCTCTGCCATCCAGAAGACAGACGAGGTGCGTTCCCAGCAGAAATCCCTGGGCAAGAAGATTGGTCAGGCCTCCCCGGAAGAGCGATCGGCGTTGCTGGAAGGCGCAGATGAGCTGAAAGCCAAGGTAAAAGAGGCAGAAGAGGCTCGATCCGCTGCTGAGGCCACGGTGGAAGAGCTGCAGTACAAGATCGATAACGTCGTCGAAGGCGCACCCGCCGGCGGCGAGGATGACTTCGTCCTCGTTGAAGAGGTAGGCGAGATCCCGCACTTCGATTTCGAACCTAAGGACCACCTTGAACTCGGCGAGTCCCTGGGACTCATTGACGTCAAGCGCGGTGCGAAGGTCGGCGGTGCCCGCTTCTACTACCTCACCGGCGATGGTGCATTCCTGCAGCTGGGCATGCTGATGTTGGCTGCACAAAAGGCGCGGGAAGCCGGTTTCCAGCTGATGATCCCGCCGGTTCTGGTGCGCCCAGAGATCATGTCCGGCACGGGCTTTTTGGGCCAGCACTCCGATGAGATCTACTACCTTCCGGCCGATGATCGCTACCTCGTGGGCACCTCCGAAGTCGCGCTGGCTGGCTACCACAAGGATGAGATCATCGATCTATCCAATGGTCCCCTGCAGTACGCGGGTTGGTCCTCCTGCTTCCGCCGGGAGGCGGGTTCCCACGGCAAGGACACCCGCGGCATCCTGCGCGTGCACCAATTCGACAAGCTAGAAATGTTTGTCTACTGCAAGCCGGAAGACGCCGAGGACATGCACCAAAAGCTCCTCGATATGGAAAAGGAAATGCTGGCTGCGATGGAATTGCCGTACCGCACCATCGATATCGCCGGCGGTGACTTGGGCTCTTCGGCGGCCCGCAAATTCGATAACGAGGCGTGGGTGCCAACCCAAGGCACCTACCGCGAGCTGACCTCCACTTCCAATTGCACCACCTTCCAGGCCCGCCGCCTGTCCACCCGCTACCGTGATGAGAACGGGAAGACGCAGGTGGCCGCCACCTTGAACGGCACCCTGGCCACCACCCGTTGGATCGTGGCGATCTTGGAAAACCACCAACAAGCCGATGGCTCCGTCGTTGTTCCAGAGGCCCTGCGCCCATTCGTGGGCAAGGATGTCCTCACGCCGCAGTAGCCTGCGGAACAAAGCTAAAGGAGCACCATGAACGCTGCGACGAATTTCTTGTACCGCCAGATCACCCACATCGGGCGCGGCCTCACCTTGGCCCAAGGCCTGCAGATGCGCCTGTCTGGGGAGGAGAATATTCCCGATGACGGCGGTGCCGTCCTTGTGTGCAATCACACCGGGTATATGGATTTTCTGTTCGGCGCGTTCATTGCCTATCGCAAAAAACGGCTGGTGCGCTTTCTAGCCAAGGCCAGCATCTTTAGCGCCCCAGGCGTGGGCGCCCTGCTGCGCGCTATGGGGCACGTGCCGGTAGACCGCATCGATGGCAAAGAGTCCTTGCGCAAGGCGGTAGAGCTTGCCGAGGCCGGCGAGCTCGTCGGCGTCTTTTCTGAAGGCACGATTTCCCGCAGCTTTGAAATTCGCAGCATGAAAACCGGCGCCTCCCGCATCGCTTTTGAAGCGGGCGTGCCAATTGTTCCGCAGGTGATGTTCGGCTCGCAGCGCCTGTGGACAAAGGGTCACAAGAAGAACTTGGGCCGCACCAAGACTCCGGTCTTTATTACCGCGCTCGAGCCGTATTACCCCACCGGGGATCCGGAGGCCGATACCGCAGAAATCCGCCGCCGCATGCAGGAGGCCTTGGAGGGACTCTGGGAGGATTACGAGGCGGAGTTCGGCCCCATGCCCGCCGGCGAATATTGGGTTCCTGCGCGCAAGGGTGGTTCCGCCCCGACGCTGGAAGAGGCCGAAGCCCGCGATGCGGAGGTGGAAACGGAGCGGCACCGAGTGCGTCGCCTGCGCGATGACTTGGTGGGACTCAAAGATCGCGTTTCCGTTTCCACCGTTGAACTCGTGCGCAACCACATGGCCTCTGCCAAGGATGAGGAAGGGCAGGATGAGCACGATGGCAAAGAGCAGCAGGAAAAGAAGCACATCGCGGCCGATACCTTGGAGTGGGTCAAGACCAACCTCAATGCCGTGGTGGAAGAGGCAACCCGCGGCTTGGATGAGGGCAAGGATAAGGTCGCCGATGTCATGGCGCAATTGAAGTCCGATGTGGCGCAAGCCCAGGCCTCTATTGCCGCAAGCAGCAAAGAGATCTGGGAAGGATCCGTGGTAGAGCAGGGACTGCTCGCCGCGGCGACCCAATCGCGCCTGATCGTTTCCCGCCTGCCGCACCGGCTCAAGGCCCAGTTTTCTGATATCCCGCGCGTAGTGGTGGCGCACCAAAGCACGATGAACTGGGAAGACGACGCCCTGACCCCGCGGTTGAAAGCGGCGCTAGAAAACATCTATCCCGCAGCTGAAGTGCTCATCGTGGTTTCGTGCGATGCGGATATCGATGTCCCGCAGGCGGTGTGGCGTATCCAGCTTGATGAGCAGGCCGAAAAGCCGCTCGTGGACAAGGAAGCGATGAAGGTCACCTCCGCCACGGCGGCCACCGGTGTGGACTGTATCCTGGATGATTTGGAAGCCAAGCCGAGCGAGGCATTGGTCTTTGGTAATGAGCCGGGGGATGAAGACTTTTTGAATCACATCCCGGTCGTTGCCCTAGAGACCGCGCCCATCGAGGTGGTCAAGGACGCGCAGGCTGTCACGTATTCTGCCGAGCGCGCAGGTATGTCCGAGGTTTTGGAAGCGATGGCCCGGCTACAAAAAGATTAGCCGGGCGCAAACGTTGGCGTTACCACCCCCGCGAGGGGGTGGTTTTCCTTTTGGGTGTCTAAGCAAAGGGCGGAAATTGACTGCTTACGGGGCCGGAAGTTACGTGTGAGAAACCTCTAGTGAATGTTTAACCGGTGACCTCTAGCATAGGAGATAGGAGATATTGGCTCTATTTTTCAGAGTGCAATAGTCGCCATCATGAATCATCCAAAACCTGCTTTTAGCTGTGCTTACGCCATCTCATTCATTGTTTGTCGGAGCAAGCACACATGAGCACCAAGGAAGGAGATGCGGTCTCTAATGACCCAGCAAAGCAACCAATCCTTTAACCCCGAATATTTTGAAAATGTGTGGAATGGCTACGCGGATGAAGACTATGACGTCGTCATCATCGGTGGTGGCTCCGTAGGTGCCGGCGCGGCACTAGATGCAGCAACCCGCGGTTTGAAGACTGCAGTGCTGGAGTCCCGCGACTTCGCCGCAGGTACCTCTTCCCGCTCTTCCAAGATGTTCCATGGTGGCCTGCGCTACCTTGCAATGTTTGACTTCCGCCTCGTGGCAGAGTCCCTGAAGGAGCGCGAGCTCAACATGTCCACGTTGGCTCCCCACCTAGTCAAGCCGCTGAAGTTCATCTTCCCGCTCACCCACCACGTATGGGAGCGCGTCATGATGTTCGGCGGCTTTACCCTGTATGACCTCATGGGTGGTGCAAAGAGCGTGCCGATGCAAAAGCACCTCACCCGCAAGGGCGCCCTCAAGGTCACCCCGGGCCTGAAGGAAGACGCCATCGTCGGCGGCGTGCGTTACTATGACACCTTGGTGGACGATGCCCGCCACACCATGACCGTGCTGCGCAGCGCCGCTGAGTACGGCGCCGATGTGCGCACCAATACCGAGGTCATCGGCTTTGACAAGGATCGCGGCGGCCGCGTAGTTGGCGCCAAGGTCCGCGATACCGCCACCGGCCGCGAGGCCACCGTACGCGGTAAGGTCTTCATCAACGCCACCGGTGTCTGGAACGACAAGATCCAGGAGCTGGCCGGCGTGGAAGGCAAGTTCACCGTTCACGCTTCCAAGGGTGTGCACATCGTTGTGCCTAAGGATGCCCTGGATGCAGAAGCAGCACTGTGCTTCGTGACCGAAAAGTCCGTCCTCTTCGTCATTCCATGGGGCGATTACTGGATCATCGGTACCACCGATACCGATTGGGAAAAGGGACTGTCCCTTCCGGATCCCGCCCCCACCAAGGCGGATATTGACTACATCCTGGATCAGGTCAACCAGCGCGTGCGCCGCCAGATTACCCGCGATGACATCGTCGGTGTCTACTCCGGTCTGCGCCCGCTGCTGTCCGGTAAGTCTGACTCCACCACCAACCTGTCCCGCAACCACGCCGTGGCTCGCGTAGCCCCAGGCATGGTGTCCGTTGCCGGCGGTAAGTACACCACCTACCGCGTCATCGGTAAGGATGCAGTTGACCTGGCCGTGGAAGAACTCGGCGGCAAGGTGCCGGAGTCCATTACCGAGCACACCCCGATCCTGGGTGCTGCCGGCTACCACGCACTGGCCAACCAGATTCCTACCTTGGCCCGCCGCTACAACCTGAGCGAGGACTTCATCGAGCACCTGCTTGGCCGCTACGGATCGCTTTTGGGCGAGGTTCTGGCTCCTGCGCAGGATGATGAGTCCTTGCTCGAGCCCGTTCCTGGCGCAGAGTCCTACCTCTGGGCTGAGGTGCGCTACGCCGTCACCCACGAGGGTGCACTGCACTTGGACGATATCTTGACCCGTCGCCTCCGCGTTGCCATCGAGTTCGGTGACCGTGGCGTCAACGCAGCTCCCGCTGTTGCGGACTTCGTTGCTCCGCTGCTGGATTGGAGCGAGGAAGACAAGCAGCTCGAGGTGGATACCTTCACCAAGCACACCGAGGCCGAGCTGGCTGCCGAGGCAGCTGTAACTGACCGCGAAGCTAACGACATTCTGGTCCGCGCTGGCTCCGCTCGTCCGACCGAGACTCAAGGATAAAGGGAGGCGCTAATGGCTGGATCTGACGCATTTTTGTGGGAGTTTATCGGCACCACGCTGCTGATGCTTCTTGGTAACGGCGTGTGTGCGCTGGTAAACCTCCGCACTTCGGGCGCCCGTGGCTCCGACTGGATTGTTATTGCCTTGGGTTGGGGCATGGGTGTCTTCGTCGGCGCCAGCGTCGCTGACCCAACCGGCGGTCACTTGAACCCTGCGGTAACGCTCATGCTCGCGCTCAATGGTTCGCTCGAATGGAACTTGGTTCCGTTCTACGTGCTGGGCCAAATCCTGGGTGCTATGTTCGGTGCCTTCTTGGCCTGGGCCGCATTCAAGCAGCTCTTCGATGCGAATAACTACGACGAAGAGGGCAATGTCACCGGTGCCAATTCTGAAACCGCGGGCATCTTCTTCACTGCCCCCGCTCACCCACACAATGGATGGAATACGGTAACTGAGTTCATCGCCACCACCGTATTGTTGATGTTCATCGCTTTCGGCCCTGCCGGCGGCGAGCTGGGACCGCTGAGCTACTTCGGTGTGGCATTCGTTGTTGTCGCCGTTGGCCTGTCCCTGGGTACGCCTACGGGATACGCCATCAACCCGGTCCGTGACTTGGGTCCACGCTTGATGTACGCCTTCGTCCTGCCCATTAAGGACAAGGGCAGCGCTAATTGGGGCTATGCTTGGGTGCCGATTGTTGGCCCGCTGCTTTCGGCCGTCGCCGTTGGTCTACTGTCCATTGCGCTTTAATCCAACCCTATACAGGAGAAATTAGACACATGAGTGATAAGAAATACGTCGCAGCTATTGACCAGGGAACCACGTCAACCCGCTGCATCATCTTCAACCACGATGGCGATCAGATTTCCGTGGGCCAGCTCGAGCACGAGCAGATCTTCCCAGAAAAGGGTTGGGTAGAACACGACCCGCAGGAGATCTGGAGCAACACTCGCCGCGCCGTGGGGGAGGCTTTGGCCAATGGCGATATAACAGTAGAAGATATCGACTCCGTCGGTATCACCAACCAGCGCGAAACCACAGTTGTGTGGGATAAGAACACTGGCGAGCCCGTCTACAACGCCATCGTCTGGCAGGACACCCGCACCTCCGCTATCTGTAAGGAACTGGCTGGTGAAGAGGGCCCGGATAAGTGGCGCCGCCGCACCGGCCTGCTGATCAACTCCTACCCTGCCGGCCCGAAGGTGAAGTGGATCCTCGACAATGTCGATGGCGTCCGCGAGCGCGCCGAAAAGGGCGACCTGCTCTTCGGCACCATTGACTCTTGGCTGCTGTGGAACCTTACCGGCGGTGCCGAGGGCGACGGCGACATGGAAGCGCTGCACGTAACGGACGTGACCAACGCTTCGCGTACGCTCCTCATGGACATCGAAAAGCTGGAGTGGGACGAAGAGCTGTGCAAGGAAATGGGCATTCCGATGTCCATGCTGCCGGAGATTCGCCCGTCCCTGGGTGATTTCCGCACCGTTCGGGAGCGCGGTTCCCTCGCCGGCGTACCTATTCGCGCCATCCTGGGGGACCAGCAGTCCGCTATGTTCGGCCAAGGCTGCTTCCGTGCGGGTTCGGCCAAGAACACCTACGGCACCGGCCTCTTCCTGCTGCTGAACACCGGTACCACCCCGAAGTTCTCCGATAACGGCCTGTTGACCACCGTCTGCTTCCAGCGCGAGGGTGAGCGCCCCGTGTACGCACTGGAAGGCTCCGTATCCATGGGTGGCTCCCTGGTGCAGTGGCTGCGCGATAACCTGCAGCTCATCCCTAATTCCTCTGCCATCGAGAACTTGGCACGGGAGACCAAGGACAACGGTGGCGTTTACATTGTTCCGGCGTTCTCCGGTCTCTTCGCCCCGCACTGGCGTCCTGATGCCCGCGGCGTCATCGTGGGCCTGACCCGCTTTGCCAACCGTGGACACCTGGCCCGCGCCGTCCTCGAGGCAACCGCCTACCAGACCCGCGACGTGGCAGATGCCATGGTGGCGGACTCCGGCGTGGAGATCACCGAGCTGCGCGTGGATGGCGGCATGACCACCAACGAGCTGCTCATGCAATTCCAGTCTGACATCCTGGGCGTGGAGGTACACCGCCCGAAGAACATTGAGACCACCGCAACCGGCGCCGCTGTTGCTGCCGGCTTGGACAATGGCTTCTGGGAAGACCTCAGCATCTTGGATACCCAGCGCGGTGACCTCACCGTATTCAAGCCCAAGATGGAACAAGAAGAGGTGGATTACCTCTACGGTGAATGGAAGCGCGCTATCAAGCGTTCCTTGAACTGGGAAGACTCCGATGAGGATGAGTTGGACTTCTAAGTCCTGAAGTAAACTCGCGGGTATGGATACTTTCCCTACTCGGGCCCCTCGGCTCATCGCGAGCGATATTGACGGCACCCTGCTGGACCGCAATCATCGCGTCCCGCGTCGTAACCGCGACGCAGTGGCGCGGGCGGTGCAGCAGGGTGCTTATTTTGCTTTGTCCACCGGCAGGCCTTTTCGCTGGATACAGCCGGTGCTGGAGCAGCTCACGGTGCGCCCGGTATGCGTGACCTCAAATGGGGCGGTGCTCTATGATTCCGCGGAAGACCGCGTGCTATCCGCGCGGGAGCTTTATCCAGACGCGCTAGAAGAGGTGGTGACGGTAGCGCTGCGCGTCCTTGGCACGGTTGGCTTTGGTGCAGAGCGGGCGGGTGGCTCGCTTGCCGATGCCCCCGAGGAGCTCTTCGTCGTCGACCCGCACTACTCCGAAAATGCCCTCTTTGAAGGCTTCGGCGTCGTCAGCGTGGGCGAGCTGGTGGCGCAGCCAGTGGCCAAGCTGCTTATCCGGAATACGGATTATTCCGCGCCAGAACTCTATGACTTGATTGCGCCCCATATTGATCCGGAGCTGGCGCATATCACCTACTCCATGCAGGAGGGCGTGCTCGAGGTCGCGGCCCCCAACGTCACCAAGCGCCGCGGCGTGGAGTGGTTGGCTAACCAGCATGGGATAGCGCAGGAAGAGACCATTGCCTTTGGCGATATGCCCAACGATATTGAGATGCTCACGTGGGCCGGCTGTGGGGTGGCAATGGAAAACGCCCTCCCGGTGGTGAAGGCGGCCGCTGATGCGGTCACCGTGGCCAACCACCAGGCGGGCGTGGCAAAGGTTTTGGAGCGCTGGTTCTAACTCCCGCTCCACGGGGAGGCTAGTCGGTGTAGATGTCTACCTTTTCGGTATCCATGTTGTAGACAATCTCGCCGCCTTGGAACTGGACGCGGATTTCCTTGCCGTCTTTCACCTCGTTTGTGGTGGGCAGTCCGAGCTTGGAAGCGTTATCGCCTTCTGCCCACTTCTTGGCAATCTCTCCGGTCAGGGCCTTTGCCCCAGAGTCCTCGGAGGAGAGGACCACACCGTTTTTGAAGAGCTGGTACATGATCTTGCCGGAATCGGTGGTGTCCGGTCCGCCAACGGCGAGACCCAAGACGGGGCCAAAGGCGTTCAGGACGGAGGTCCAGGATTCCTTGAGGCCTTCGTTATTAGAAAGCTGCACAACCTTGTTGACGATCTTCGGAATCTCGCCGACGGTAAGCTCACCCGCAACCTTCTTATCGGCATCCGGCTGCGCTACGCGGTCATTGGCAACCAAGACGCCGAACACGGTGGCGGCGATGCCAGCCAAGGCCTGGATGGTCGATACTGGGACATCGACACCAGCGATGGAAGAGGTGGTATCTCCCGAGGTGGAATGATCGCCGCCACTCGATGGCGACTTCTTATCCCAGTTCATTGCTGCGGAGTTACCGCCAGCCTTAACAGCGTCGTACTTCTTTTTGGTGTTCTTGCGGATCTCGTCCCAGTGCTGCACGGTGTAGCGACCCGGGCACTGGGTGTAGTGGAAATCATTGTGACCGCTGAAGGCAGGCACGGTTGCCTGCGCACCGGCTGGAAAGCGGGAGCCGCCAAAGCCGCCAGAGGTCAGGGTAGCGGTGCCCGTGGGATCGATGCCGGAAATTGCTGCCTTCCACCCGGCAATTTCAGCCACCGAGTTCAGCATCTTTTCTGATGGTTCCTCATTTTCGTAGTTGCCAATCATGGAAATACCCCAGTTATGGGAGTTGAAGCCACCAACGTGTGCGCCCTGGACGGCCTTGTCCAGCCCGCCGTAGCGGCCCTCGTAGATGGTACCGAACTTATCCACGAGCACGTTGTATCCAATATCGCACCAGCCCAGATTCTGGGCGTGGTACTCGTAGGCAGCGCGAACCTGTGCGGCAGCCTGTGCCGGGGTGTAGTTATTGGAGCCCGCGGTGTGGTGCAGCGTCATCGCCTTGATGCCGTCATCGTAGGTGGGCTGTTGGCAGCGCTTGGATTCATCGGCGCCCCACCCAGAGCGGGACACTACCTTGGGCATGCCATCGGTGGCAGCAGTAGGTTCGATGGCTTGGCCTTCTTGGGCATTGCCGTCCATAAAGACGGCATCCAGGTCCGACACGGTGGTGCGGTCGGTGTTGTTTTTATCAGCTACAGGGGCGATATCGCCGACGTTAGAAGGCTGTGAGGCGGCGCGGTTGGCATCCGCAGCGCCGGCTGCTTTATCGGGCAACTCAGCATCGTCATCCAGGTTGGAACCGGTTACTAGGTCTACATTGGCCATGGATACCTGCACATCGTTGGTATCGCCCACGTAAATAAGCTCGGTACCGTTCTTGCCATCACCGTAGTTCATGGCATCCATATCGAACCACTCGCTCCAGGAGCCGTCCTCCTGCTTGGAGCGGACGAAGGAGTGCACGTCGCGCTTGCCTTCCCAGGTCACGGCGAACATGTTGAACGCCTCGTCGCGGTGGAAGTGCTTGACAGCACGTGGGCCCTCGCCATCGCCTTGCGCTGCCACGGCGGGATCATCAACGACGACGGAGTCGGCGTTGCTAAAGCTTTCAGAGGCGTTTTTTACCTCGATAGGTCCGCCAGAACCGGAGTCCTGGGTTTTAAGGACCTGCTGGCCGCCGAATGCGGCCGCCATGATGAGGGCGATGGAGGAAACCGTCGCGATGACGGGTGTGGACCACGGTGACCTCGTGGGGACTAGTCGACGTCGTTGCTTCACTCTATTCTCCCTGGGTTGAGTTAGGTGCCGATGTAGCTGTAAAAACGGTTGCCAAAAGTTAACAGTTGATAGTGATGCTACGAGTGTGACAACTGTGAATCTTGTTGCGACACGCCGATGACCCGTGTTCCTCGCTGGAGTGCAATAAAGTGGGAGCCATGACTTCTTATGACCTCATCGTTGTTGGTTCCGGATTCTTTGGCCTGACCGTTGCGGAAAGGGCCGCTAGCCAGCTGGGAAAGAAGGTGCTCATCGTCGAGCGCCGCGAGCACCTGGGCGGCAATGCCTATTCCGAGGCGGAACCCACCACCGGAATTGAAGTGCACAAATACGGCGCGCACCTCTTCCACACCTCCAATAAGCGCGTGTGGGAGTACTGCAACCAGTTCACCGATTTCACCGACTACCAACACCGCGTCTTTGCCATGCACGATGGCACGGCCTACCAATTCCCCATGGGGCTGGGGCTTATCAACCAATTCTTCGGCCGGTACTACTCGCCCGATGAAGCCCGCGAACTGATCAAAGACCAGGCCGGCGAATTCTCTGCGGATGAGGCCAAAAACCTGGAGGAAAAGGCCATCGCGCTTATCGGACGCCCGCTCTATGAGGCGTTCATCCGCGACTACACCGCCAAGCAGTGGCAGACCGACCCCAAGGAACTGCCGGCCAGCAATATCACCCGCCTGCCGGTGCGCTATACCTTCAATAACCGCTACTTCAACGACACCTACGAAGGCCTGCCCGTCGATGGCTATGCGGCGTGGCTAGAAAACATGGCGGATCATGAAAACATCGAGGTCCGCCTGGATACCGATTGGTTCGACGTTCGCGAGGATCTGCGCTCCGAGTCCCCGGACGCCCCCGTTATCTACACCGGCCCGCTGGACCGCTACTTTGACTTCGCCGAAGGCGAACTCGGCTGGCGCACCCTGGACTTCGACCTCGAGGTCCTCGATACCGGTGACTTCCAGGGCACCCCGGTGATGAACTACAACGATGCCGATGTGGACTTCACCCGCATCCACGAGTTCCGCCACTTCCACCCAGAGCGCAAGGACCGTTACCCCTCCGATAAGACGGTCATCATGAAGGAGTACTCGCGCTTTGCCGATAAGGGCGATGAGCCGTATTACCCCATCAATACCCCGGAGGATCGCTCCAAGCTGGAGGCGTACCGCAAACTAGCCGCCCAAGAAGCCAAGGAAAACAAGGTGTTATTCGGCGGCCGCTTGGGCACCTATCAGTACTTGGATATGCACATGGCCATCGGCGCCGCGCTGTCCCTATTCGATAACAAGCTCGTGCCCTTCTGGAACGAGGGCAAGGCCATCGAGCAAGAGCGCGGGCACTAAGAGCTGCTAATGTCTCCCTGGGCACGCTATACTTAGTCACCTCACAGGTTAGGAGGTGACGGCATGGCTCAACGCAAGAAATACACCAAGCCCGGGCACGCGGACCGCAGCATGTGGAAGATGTCTCCGGAGCGGCTCCAGGAACATCTGAAACTGCGCAGCCGCGCAACGCGCATTCCCGATAAGAAAAAGCAGCAAGCAAAGAAGGCCTGCCGGAACACCCGGCGGGCCTTTCCGCTATTCAACCCAGCTCTTGGATTCTAGGGGTCGTTGCAACGATGATGGTTACTTTGGTGTGATACTACCGGTTTGTGTCAGGGCGTTGGTCATGACTTCGGCTGGGGTGCGCCAGTTGAGTGCTTTGCGTGGTTTGTGGTTGTGAATGTTGGCGATCATCTCTAGGTCCTCGGCGCTGTAGATGGACAGGTCGCTGTTTTTGGGAAGGTTTCTCTTGAGCCTGCCGTTGGTGTTTTCGTTGCTGCCGCGTTCCCACGGTGATCCTGGATGGCAGAAGTAGATGGGAATGTCAGTGGCCATGGTAAAGGCTTTATGGCCTGCCATTTCGCTTCCTTGGTCCCAGGTAATTGATGACCAGAGTGCTTTATCGATTCCAGCGACAGCCTTGTGCAGGGCTGTGAATACTTCTTTGCTGGTGTGCCTGCCTGGCAGGTGGCCAAGGACAACAAATCGGCTGACGCGTTCTACTAACGTGATAACCGCGGATTGGTTATTTTTACCAAGGATGAGGTCGCCTTCCCAGTGGCCTGGCAAAATACGTTCAGTAACCTCTTCTGGCCGGTCGTCGATGAGGATCATGTCGTCAACGGTCAAGTCCCGTGTAGTGGTGTAGCCGTTTGTGCTTTCGGCTCGGTATGAAGTTCGGGGTTTGGTTAGGCGGTT
>NZ_JBEHGD010000021.1:0-38391 GCF_040225835.1 Corynebacterium sp. KPL3927 | reverse complement strand
CCATCACGAAGATCAGCCTCACTTAGCCCATCAGCCTCACTTAGCCCATCAGAGGATCCCCGGCGTTGACGCTCATTTTTTACCCACCGACCTAAAAGGCCAGGTGCGACACCAATTTCTTTCGCTACATGAGCAATTGGGCGCTGCGATTCGATTACTAGGTTCGCGGCTTCACGCCGGTACTCAGGCGTGTATTTCTGGCGTTGTTGACCCACAATGAACATCCTCTCTTACGGACACAAGATCCGCACTAATCGGGTGTCCACTAAACGAGGGTAACCTCATCTCGGCTTATCACCATCGACGCCGTCTTAAGCAAGCTCGGCGAAGTAGAAAGCGACACCCTTCAACGCATAGACGCCGAATTAGAAGAGTACCTCACCCCTACAAAACCGGGCCAAAGTTTTCCGTCAAATGCTGCCCTGCGCCGAAAGCTCAATGGGCTCATCACAATGGAATCCCCGGACACTACGGGAGACAAGGACTCCGAGGAAGAGGACGCGCGTAATGAATCCTATTTCATCTACCCCACCGCGGGCGGACGAGCAGGGTTAAACGTAGAGTTCGACGAAGACGCGCTCATCCTCATTGACGAGTTTGTTCAGCGCACGGCGGAAGAACACGGAATCAGCAAGGCCGATGCCCTAGCCCAGCTGATCCTCGGAACCGTCGAAGATAAATCTCAGGTGCATCTATATATGTACCGCGCCAGCGATATAAAAGCGGCTCCCGGTTTTATCCAGGGCTATGGATGGGTACACCCTGATACCGCAGACCGGCTAACCCCGACTACGACAAGGGATATGGACCAGGCGGCAACAAGGGTAAGCCCGGCCTACTCCACGCCGCCGCTCATCGGTGCCTATGTGGAAGGTCGCGATGGTGTGTGCCGTTGGCCAGGGTGCAACTGCCCAGCATACCAGTGCCAGAAGGACCACCGGATCGATTTCTCAGAGGGAGGAAAAACAACGGCGGGAAATTTGGCCTCGTTGTGCCAGCACCATCACAATGTAAAAACGGATAAAAGCGCCTTTTACATCATGGATCCGCACAGCGGAGACATTATCTGGCTCTTCCAAGACGGGCGGTGGGAATACGACCAACCGCAGGGGCCGCTAGCGGCGAAGAATAAGAACTGGGCGCTCACCGTTGCCCAGGCAATCGCCGCCCGGCGCAATGCTGCCAAAGAAAGGGCTGATACCTAAACCGTGCGGGCCCGAGCAACGACATCTGGCAAGTGCGCGAGCACGTAATCCACATCGTCTTCGGAGGTAAGGCGCCCCAAGGTAAACCGGAGGGATCCGATTCCTTCTTCCTCGCTGACACCCATTGCAGAAAGCACATGGGACATGCGGTTGACGCCTGCGCTGCAGGCGCTGCCAGTCGATGCCTCAATCTGCAGCGAATCCAGCAGCATAATGAGGCTGTCGCCATCGGTGCCGGGGAAAGAAACATGTAGGTGCGACGGCAAGCATGGCTCGGTGGAATTCACCACGACGTTGTCAATGGAAGAAAGGATCCCATCCCGCAGCTTGTTCCGGAGTCCAGTGATGCGCTTGCCCTCGGCAGCGCTTTCGGCGATGGACTCCTCCAACGCAGCGGCAAGCGCGGAGGCGCTGGCGACGTCCACCGTGCCTGGGCGAAGTCCGCGCTCTTGGCCGCCGCCATAGGATATCGGCTGCGGCGCTGGGGTGCGCTTGGCCAATAGCACGCCGATACCGCGCGGGCCGCCAAACTTGTGGGCGCTGGCGGCGAGCGTTGTGATGCCCAATTCCGCAAAATTGATGGGCAGCTTGCCCGCTACCTGCACCGCATCCACATGCATGGGAATACCGGATTGTTGCGCGAGGGAGGCCAGCTCCTCGATGGGCTGAATCGCACCGGTTTCGTTATTGGCCCACATGCAGGTAGCAAGATCGGCAGGCTCCGCGAAGGCGCCCCCGTCGCTGATGTGCCCGGTGCGGTCTACGGGGAGCAGGTCCACGGTGGCGCCGGCTTGGGCAAGCTTGCCAACGGTATCGCGCACGGCTGGGTGCTCAATATCCGTCGAGATGATGCGGTTGGTGTTTCCCGCCGCATAAAGGCCCTGAATAGCGATATTATCCGCCTCGGTGCCGGAAGAAGTAAAGATGACCTCGATGGGTTCGCAGCCGAGGAGGGAGGCGACTTTCTCACGGGCATCGTCAAGCACGGAGCGTGCCCTGCGGCCAGAGGCGTACTGGGCGCTGGAATTGAGCGATCCGGAGGCGGCAACCCATGCGTCGATGGCGGATTGGCGCATCGGCTGGGTTGCTGCGTAGTCGAAATAGTGCGGCATTACTGGCGCGCCTTCAATTCCTCGGTCAAAGCTGGGGCGATCTCGTGCAGGTCACCGACGACGCCGAGATCGGCGATCTGGAAGAACGGTTCATCCTGGTCCTGGTTAATCACCACGATGGTGCCGGAGGTCTGCATGCCCGAGGTGTGCTGAATGGCACCGGAGATGCCCAGGCCGATGTAGAGATCTGGCGACACGGTCACGCCTGTCTGACCCACCTGGTGGGTGGCATCGTAGAAGCCTTCATCGACGACGTCGCGGGTTGCGCCGACGGCGCCACCGAGGGCATCGGCAAGCGGCTCTACGATCTCGCCGAATTTATCGCCGACGCCGCGGCCGCCGGAAACCACGACCTTGGCTGCGGTGAGCTCGGGGCGGGCGGACTTTTCGACCGGAGTAAAGGAATTAACCTTGACGTCCTTCTCGGTTTCCGCAGGCAGTGGCATTGGGGCCGCCTGGGTTTCCACCTGCTGGGGCTCCGCCGCAACGGAACCCGGCTGCAGGGTATAGATCGGGCAGCTGCCAGAAGCCTGCGAGGTGGTCTCGTAAGTGCCACCGAAAATGGTCATGGTTGCAGAGCCATCCGCCTTGATGGAATCCACATTCGCGAGCGCGCCGGAAGCCAAGCGAGCGGACAGGCGGCCCGCAATCTCGTTATTCGTCGGGCTGGCGGCCAGAACGATGGGTGCCGGATTGGCTGCGCCCAGGGCATGCAAAGCATCAACCTCAGGGGTCACCAGGCGCTGGTCATAATCCTCCGCCGTTGCCTGCACCACCTGGGCGGCGCCGAGGGCGGCTAGCTCGGCATCGAAGGCATCTGCCTGCTTGCCGACGACCACCGCAGACACCGTCCCCAATTCGCGTGCGGCGGTAATGAGCTCACCGGTAACGGGGAGAATGCTGTCTGCATCGTGTTCAACAAGTACGTAAACGTGAGACATTTCTACTCCTAAATCAAGTTCTTTGCGGCTAGGAAGTCAGCAATCTTCTTCGCAGCATCCTGCGGCTGCGGTTCAGAGATAACCTCGCCGGCCGTGCGCGGTGGGCGCTTGGAAGATTCAGTGACCGTTGTGGTCGGCGCAATGGCATCAATGCCCAGGTCGGCCACGCTCAGCGTGGTGATCTCCGCCTTCTTAGCGGCCATAAGCCCTTTGAAGTTGGGGAAGCGCGGTTTATCAGCCTTATCGGTGACGGAAACAATCGCAGGAAGGGCGGCCTCGAGCTCCCAGGTTCCGCGGGCGTCTTCGCGGCTGCCTTTTACCGTGCTGCCCGAAAGCTCCACCTGGTGCAGCTCGGTCAATGCGGGCAGTTGGCGGTACTCAGCGAGCAATCCGGCAAGCGTTCCGGTCGAGGCATCGGAAGCCTCATTGCCCAAGGTGATCAATTGGACATCCTCTAGCGTGTTAATCGCCGCATTCAGCGTCCATGCGGTAGACAATGCATCCGCGCCGGCTAGGGCGTCATCGGATACAAGGACCGCGTCATCTGCGCCCATCGCAAGCGCCTTGCGAAGGGCCTCGTCTGCTTGTGCGGGGCCCATCGTTAAAGCGACAACACGGTAGTTTTCATCCGGATTATCATCGCGCAGGCGTAACGCCTGTTCCACGGAGTATTCATTAATCTCATCAATGATGTTGTCCACGGAGGTGCGATCCAGGGTGTGGTCATCCTCCAAAGATTTGGTGGACCACGTATCCGGCACATGCTTGACCAGAGCCACAATCGTTGGCATTAGGGGCACTCACCTTTCCGATAGATTTATGTTGCGTAATTATCTTCGGACGATAATACTCGGGGTTGGCAGAGCAAAGCGATACCCTGTGAGCCAATTCGCGTAATGATGACCGCGAAAGGCCGCGATCCCTTCAACTTCATCTGTTTTCTTAGCTGGTCAGGGTCAATATCGACGCCGCGCACAAGGATTTCTAGGCTACCTGCATCATAAGATTTTAATACCGATTTTAGGCGCTTTAGGGGGACCCTTTCTATGAATGGAAATCCCGACATTCCCCGCGGGATACGTTCACCCGTCAGGTACGCAATACGCGGATCGATCTGCCGCAATCCCTCGCGCGCCGCATAGTGCTGCACAAGTCCCGCGCGCACCACTGCCCCATCTGGATCAATGAGGTAGGTGCCGATTTCGCCAGCCTCAGGCAGGTTCTGCTCTTCATCCGTGAGAACGTCAACTGACTCGCCCTGAATCATCACCGCGTGCCTGCCCGTTCCGAGGCCTGGTGTGTAAAGGCACGCTTCCTTAACTGCCCCATCGACGCTGCTGACGGTGACTATTCCGTCCCAGTCACTAAAATCAAGGCCGGGTGCACACTTGATGGCCACGTGTGCGTCCCTGTGCGCGGCAATCAGGTCCGGCAGCGGTGGCAGCAAATCCTCCGGGCGAGAAATCCGCCGCCCTGCCTTCCTGCGGGCGGGATCGGCGATAATGACATCCGCCGTAGAGGTGGTGGTGAGTGCATCTGCTTGAAAAAAAGAGTCAGAATCTAAATTATGCCGGGCCATGGCAAGGCGGGAGGCATCGATATCGGAGCCGAAGTAGTCAAGGCACGATGCATAGCCTTCGGTGCCGATGGAACACGTGACATCGTGGACGGTGCGCATTCCCCGCTGCTGCAAGAACTCGGAACGATATCGTGCGACGGGTAGCGGGGTGGCTTGCTGCGCGGAATCGGCATCCATTAACCAGGTCTCAGGCAACTTTCCGCCCCGCCGAGCAGTAAGTAGCTCCATGGCACAGCGCGCATAATCGCCGTAGGCTGCTTTCAGCTTTTCCAAATCCTTCAGCTGCGAAGCCTTGCTCAGCTCCAAGTCCCAGCTAGCCAGTTCGGCGTTATGCTCGCTTAAGAAACGGACTTCATCGAAGTTAAAACTCATATGCGCTCTGTAGGGGTGGTGGCGAAATATTCCGCATATTGCGGATCGTCGCGGAGGTCGCCGATGACGGGGCGAAGGTCGGACGAGGAAGCATCATCAAGCACCTCTTGGACGGTGGAGTACTTGCATAACCGTTGCATCTGCGCCCACGTGGGAACTACGAGGCGGACGAGTCCAGCACGCCAGCCCTCCAAGATAAGCTGCGGCGAAAACCATCCAGCGTCATCGGCCTCGTGGGTGTCCCCGTCCGGCTCCTGCCCGCTCGGTAGCAGACCGACGAAGAAAAAAGTATCGAACCAATGGTTTTTACTTTGTCCGACCCACCGGGCCCATGGGAGGAGCATATCGGCATCGACGCGCATACCGTTATTGCTAAGGAACTCGGTAAAGGAGATGGTGTGGTCTTCTAAGAGCCGACGCTCGCGGTGGTATCGGCGCGCATTAGAAATCGTGCCGTCATCCCGGATCGCAAACAAAGTACCGGATTCCTCGAAAAGCTCGCGGGCCGCAGCGAAGACAAGGGCGTGGGCTTTGTACTTGGTCACGCCCATCCGCCGAGCCATAGACACGACGGACTTTCCGGCCCACAATTCGCCGGAGTCCCACGAACGCGGTGGGAAATCGCGCGGGTCTACCCCACCGCCCGGGAATACGGCATGGCCCGGGTAGTTACGCATGGTGCTCACGCGTTCTTGGACCCAGACCTCGAGCCCGTCGGGGCCATCGCGAAGCAAGAGCACGGTCGCCGCCATGCGCCCACCGTTAAACCCGGTGGTATCGCTGGCGTCGATCGCATCGAGCCGGTCATGAATCTGGTTGGTCATTAAGATATCCGGCGGGCAAAGTAACGCTGCCCAATGCGATCTACTTGAATGGGTTGGTGAAAGGCCTGGGATAGGTTCTCCGAGGTCAGCACGGAGTTAATGAGCCCCTTTGCTACCACTTTTCCTTCATCCAGAAGCATCGCGTGGGTAAAGCCGTACGGGATTTCTTCCACGTGGTGGGTAATCATGACAATGGCTGGGGCGTCCGGATCCATCGCGAGATCGCCCAAGTATCCCACGAGATCTTCGCGCCCGCCAAGGTCCATACCGGCAGAAGGCTCATCGAGGATGAGCAGCTCCGGATTGGACATCAAAGCGCGGGCGAGGATGACGCGCTTCTTCTCGCCTTCCGAAAGCGTCGTCCACGTCCGGTCCTTTAGGTGGCGAGCGCCAACCTGGGCCAGGATGTCATCGGCGCGGGAAAAGTCCATGTCTTGATACTCTTCGCGCCACCGACCCAAAACCGCGTAACCTGCGGAAATGACGAGGTCATAGACCCGCTCATCCGCGGGAATGCGCGATTGCACGGCAGCAGAGGAAAGACCAATCAGCGCGCGCAGGTCACGCATATCAGTCTTGCCAATTTGCTCGCCCATCAAAAAGGCCGTGCCCTTGGAGGGAAATTCCTCCGCGGCCGCCATGCGCACCAGGGAAGTCTTTCCGGCACCATTCGGCCCGATGATGACCCAGCGTTCATCGAGCTCGACCTGCCAGTCCACGGGCCCTACCAAGTTCTTGCCACCGCGGCGAAGCTCCACGCCACGGAAGTCGATGAGCCAGTCTTGATCAGTTGGGGTTACGTCGTTCACGCCTTCCATTGTGACTGATCTATTCACCGCCCGCAGTAATTGACACAGCTCCGCCGGCTTTAATACAGCGCGCTTGCCAGCTTCGTACGCGCTTCAAGAACGCGCGGATCATTGCCGGCAAAGAGGCCGAAAAGCTCGAGCAGGCGTTCCCTGAGCTGGGCCTTCTCATCGCCGGCGGTAACCTTCATGGCCTCGATGAGGCGGTCAAAGGCTTTTTCAGGGGCACCTGCCACGACTTCGACATCGGCGGCACGCAGCTGCTTGCCGATGTCCCCCTTATCCCCATCCGCGGCAGCAATCGGGTCCTCGGATTGATTGGCTGGGTCCAGCCGCTTGAGAAGCTTCGTTGTGTCCCGCGCCTGCTTAATCTGGGTATTATCCGGTTCCGCTTCCAAGATGGATTCGTAGACCTTAATAGCGCCATCGAAATCGCCCGAGTTCAGGAAGGATTCTGCCTCCTGCAGGCGAGGGTCGTCCTCTTCTTCCTCCTCCGCTGCGGCCGGTGCAGACTCGAGCCCCTTAAGCTGCGGTCCAACGTTTTCTACCAAGCTATCCAGCCACTGCTTAAGGGCCTCCTTCGGCTGGGCTCCCTCGAAATTGGTCAGCGGTTGGCCGGCGCCAATGGCCACCACGGTAGGCAGGTTTTTCACGCCGAAGGCCTGCGCGACCTGTGGAGTGGCGTCCGCATCCACGTAGCCTACGAGGAAGCTTAGGTTTCCCGCCGCGGCTAATTCCTGCAGGTCCTGCTTCAGCTGATCGGATTGGGTAGAGCGCGGGGTGCCGATAAGGACGACGACCGGCACCTCAGTGGAGCGGCGCACCACCTCGGTCTCGAAATTCGCCTCGGTGACGGTAAAAAATGGCTGGACTCCACTAGCCTGCGGCTGCTCTTGCGCCTGCTGGCGGGCTTCCGCACGCGCCTTGACCTGGCTAAGATCGAGGGCGCCGCCTACATAAGCATTATTCGCAGAAGTCATCAATCCTCCTTAGCTAAACGACGATTCACGGCGTCTACTTTATCTGTCAATTGATTCGTCACGCCTTCGCGGATATCGGCCTTGATCACTAACGAGGTGCGCGGCGATACCGCACGCACCGCTTCGGTGGCTTTCTTAATCGTGCCGAAAACCTCGTCCCACTCGCCTTCTACAAGGGTAAACATGGCGTTGGTTTCATTGGGCAGGCCGGACTCCCGCACCACGCGGACCGCCTCCGCCACGGCATCAGCCATCTCGCCGGAGTCATTATCCACCACTGCGGGTGCTACTGAAAATGCAACAATCATGCCCGCAAGTCTACCTTCGCTCCCAACAGTGCCGGTGCCAATGGCGGCGGTCATCGCCCTGCCTTCCGGTATCGCGCGGCCAGGCGACAATGTGGGCAACCCCAGGCAGAATATTTTGGTTACAACCCGGGCAAATATAGAATTTTTGCGCCCGGGCTGAACCGATGTGCCGCATGATATACGGCTCCCCGTGCGTCCAGCTGGGGCCCTCGACCGTCTGCGAACCAAAGAAGGTGGAGCCGTCCTTGGGCAGTGGCCGGAATTCTTGTGGTTTCCGCCTATTTCGCCGAGGCATTAAAACAACCGCAATTCTTTCGACTCGAGCCCGCGCAGCTCCTGGTAGTCCAGGACCACGCAGCGGATGCCGCGGTCTTCGGCAAGCGTTCGGGCCTGTGGTTTGATCTCTTGCGCCGCAAAGATGCCGGATACAGGCGCGATTAATTCATCGCGGTTCAATAGCTCGAGGTAGCGGGTTAATTGCTCGACTCCGTCGATGCCACCGCGGCGCTTGACCTCCACGGCAACATTCCGGTTATCCGCATCTTTAGCCATGATGTCTACTGGGCCAATGGCCGTGGGGTACTCGCGGCGCACGAGGGTGAAATTGGAGCCCAGGGTGTCGATCTTTTCGGCCAAAAGCTCCTGTAGGTGCGCCTCCACGCCGTCCTTTACCAGGCCTGGGTCTTCGCCCATGTCGTAGGAGATATCCTCGTGGATTTCCGCGATTGTGATGCGCAATTGCTCACCTTTTGGATTTTCAACTAGCCACAAGACCTCGCCGGTGTCATTGCCATCCAGGTCCTCGATGACGGATTCGCTCACCGTACACGGCGGCGTCATCCAATTGAGGGGCTTATACGCGCGGTCATCGGCATGCACCGATACCGAGCCGTCTGCTTTCACGATGAGCAGGCGGTCTGCCAAGGGCAGGTGGGCGTCGAGCCGTCCCACGTAATCAACTGAACAACGGGCGATTACTAAGCGCATGGCTACTACCCTAGCCTGTTGCTATTGGCGCTTGGACTGCCGGGTGGCTCGCTCTCGCAACTGCTTGTAGTCGAAGCGTTGTTGCCGCTTGGACGGCGCCGCCTCTACCCAAGCTTCGAAGGCCATGATCCCGCGGGCATCGGAAGCCAGCTCGTATTCCGCATCCCCGGTGCTAAAGTGCACCACCTCGGTGGCATCAGACATGAAAGAAGCCTCGTCATCATCCAAAGAACGAGAGTTCAAAATGGTGATGTCGAGGCGATTAAACCACAAGTTATAGCGTGGGAATACGGAGCGCAGCTTGAAGTATTCTACAACTTCTCCGGTATAGCGCAGCACGCCGTGGCGCCAAGAAAAGCTATCCTTCGCCGGCATTGAGCGCAGTAATACCGCGGTTCCCCGCGAGCGCAGAGTAAAAAATCGCAGGGCCGCCAGCAGGACTACCAGCAGTACCACCAACGCTAAGGCCCACAGGACCACCGAGATAACCGTTGAATTCATGGGCTCCACACGCCATCCTTGGTTAGTGAAAGAACATTTATTTGGATTGTAGCGCCTGATTCCGCTTCTGCGCCAATAAGAAAAGGCAAAGAAAACGTGAAAAGCGCACCGGATAAATTCCGGTGCGCTCTTCTGAGAGCAGGAAGGGCGGCTATTGCTGCCCTCTCCTACCAATCCAAGGTTTATTCAGCCTTTGCTGCGCGGCGAAGTGCACGCAATGCAGCCTCACCGCGGGACTTGGTGAGCTCATGAGCCGAAGAGGAGTCCTCTTCCGCCTTGGCCTCATCCACCTCATCGGACCAGATGGCCCAATCAGCGAGGACGGTAATCTTGTCCTGGGTAACGGAGAGGAAGCCACCCTGGACGGCGGCAACGCGCCGCGCGCCATCAACTGGGTGGATGGTCACTACGCCATTGTCGATCAACTGACCGATCACAGGCTCGTGACCGGGAAGCACGCCGATCTCACCCTCGGTGGTCTCAGCCGTCACTATGGAGGCCTGACCAGACCACAATGAGCGCTCGACGGAAACCAATTCGGCGGTGATGTCAGCCATGTGCCTCTCCCTACTTCTCGTTCAACTTCTTGTATGCAGCTTCGACGTCGTCCAAGCCACCCAAGCCGTTGAAGGCCTGCTCTGGGTAGTGGTCAAACTCACCGTTGCAGATGCGCTCGAAGGCATCGATGGTGTCCTGCAGCGGCACGTAGGAGCCCTCCAAGCCGGTGAACTTCTGCGCAACGAAGAAGTTCTGGCCCAAGAAGCGCTCGATACGGCGGGCACGCTGCACGGTCACCTTGTCTTCTTCAGACAGCTCGTCCATACCAAGGATGGCGATGATGTCCTGCAGTTCCTTGTTCTTCTGCAGAATACCGATGACGCGCTGTGCTACCTCGTAGTGCTTCTCGCCCACAATGCCTGGCTCGAGGATACGAGAGGTAGAGGTCAACGGGTTCACTGCCGGGTAAATACCCTTGGAGGCAATGGCACGGTCCAGCTCGGTCGTCGCATCCAAGTGAGCGAAGGTCGTGGCTGGGGCCGGGTCAGTGTAGTCATCGGCAGGCACGTAAACGGCCTGCAGAGAGGTAATGGAACGACCCTTGGTGGAGGTAATGCGCTCCTGCAACACACCCATCTCATCAGCCAAGGTTGGCTGGTAGCCCACGGCGGAAGGCATACGACCCAGCAGGGTGGATACCTCGGAGCCGGCCTGGGTGAAACGGAAGATGTTGTCAATGAACAGCAGCACGTCCTGGTTCTGCACATCGCGGAAGTACTCCGCCATGGTCAGGCCGGACAGAGCCACGCGCATACGAACTCCTGGTGGCTCGTCCATCTGGCCGAAGACAAGTGCGGTATCTTGCAGAACGCCCATCTCTTCCATTTCCAGGAAGAGGTCGGTGCCCTCACGGGTGCGCTCGCCGACGCCGGCGAAGACCGACGTACCGGAGAACTCGCGGGCAATACGGGTAATCATTTCCTGAATCAGGACGGTCTTACCCACACCTGCACCACCGAAGAGGCCGATCTTGCCGCCCTTAACGTATGGGGTCAGCAGGTCAATGACCTTAATGCCGGTCTCGAGGATTTCGGTCTTGCCTTCGAGCTGGTCGAACGCTGGTGGCTCGCGGTGGATGCCCCACTGCTCGCCATCGCGGCCGAGGCCCGGCTCATCGAGGCAGTCACCGAGGGCGTTAAAGACGTGGCCCTTGACAACGTCGCCGACGGGAACGGAGATAGGCTCTCCGGAGTCGACTACCTCGGCGCCACGGACGAGGCCATCGGTAGGTGCCATGGACACGGTACGAACGAGGTTGTCACCGAGGTGCTGAGCGACCTCGAGGGTGACGGTCTTTGCCACAGCTTCGAGCTTAATCTCGACGTGGAGTGCGTTGTACAGGGCCGGAAGTGCCTCGCGTGGGAATTCCACGTCCACCACCGGACCGATGACGCGCACGACACGACCGGCGACTGCCGAAGACTGTGCATTCTGCTCTTGCAGAGCTGTAGTCATAATCTAGTCACTTTCTGCGCTGTCAGATAGCGCGCCAGCGCCACCGACGATCTCTGAAATTTCCTGGGTAATCTGCGCCTGACGGGCCTGGTTGGCCACGCGAGATAGGTCATTGACCATCTCGGTTGCGTTGTCAGTAGCAGATTTCATAGCTGTACGGCGTGCAGCGGACTCGGAAGCCGAAGCCTCCAAGAACATAGCAAACAGGATACGCGAGACGTACTGCGGAAGCAGCGCTTCCATCAGGGTATCCGCGTCCGGCTCGAACTCGAAGTCCGCGGAAATGTTTTCCGTCGGCTCCGGATCCTCCAGTGCGGAGTCACCCATCTCGTACTCCTCGCCCTGCACTACCGGCTCAACAGGCAAAAGCTGCTGCGCACGCGCAGTTTGGGTCAGCATGGACTCAAACTCGGTGTAGACCACATGCACCTGGTCAAAGCCGGTAACACCTGCGCCTTCACCTTCCGCATGCAAGCCCTCGCGGCCCTTGGTAGTGCCCTTAGAACCGGCAACGAAGCCATCGATCATGTGGCGACGCACATCGTGGGTGCCCTCCCAGGTTGGATCCTGAGAGAAACCATCCCAGCTGCCCGCTACCTCTTCCTCGCGGAAGTTGTAGTGGCCGATGCCCTTGCTGCCGGTGACGTAGCGAACTACCTCGTAGCCCTTACTTTCGAGGAGGGCCTTGAGCTGGGCTGCCTTCTTGAAGACGTTGTTGTTGTAGCCACCGCACATGCCTCGGTCAGAGGTGATTACGAGAATCGCGGCGACGTTGCCGTCTTCACGCTCGCGCAGCATAGGGTGCTCTAGCGTCGACGCTGCAGCCAACCTGTTCATGACATTGGTCAGCTCAATCGCATACGGCTGAGAGGCTTCCACCCGAGTCTGCGCTTTGGTAATGCGCGAGGTAGCAATGAGCTCCTGGGCTTTAGTGATCTTCTTAGTCGAGTTCACGGACCGGATGCGGTCGCGTAATTCGCGAAGATTAGCCATCGTTTCTCCTCCCTTCTTTCATATAGACGGTTAATTACGAGAGCTGAACTCTACTTAGCCGTCTTCCGGGAGACGTTGAGCTCGGTGCTTTTCACGTCGTTTTCGTCCAAAGGATCTACAGGCTCTTCGGTGCCCAAATTGTGGCCCTCGGAGGTGCGGAAGGTAGGAGCGAACTCCTTGGCTGCGGCCTCGAGTGCTTCCTTGGACTCATCGCTAAGCGCCTTGCCGCCGGCGATCTGCTCAAAGACCTCTGGAGTATTGGCGTTGAGGTACTCGTGCACCTCGACCTCGAAGCGGCGAACGTCTTCGACGGGAACGACGTCGAAGATGCCTGCCTCGGCGAGGTAGATAGATACCATCTGGTATTCCACCGGCTGCGGCGAGGATTCGGACTGCTTCAGCAGCTCGACCAGGCGGGAACCGCGCTCCAGCTGCGCCTTGGACGCAGAGTCAAGGTCGGATGCGAAGGCAGCGAATGCCTGCAGGTCACGGTATGCAGCCAGGTCAAGACGGAGGTTACCGGCAACCTTCTTCATGCCCTTGGTCTGTGCCGCACCACCAACACGGGAGACGGACACACCGACGTTAATAGCCGGGCGCACACCCTGGTTGAAGAGGTCGGACTCCAAGAAGACCTGACCGTCAGTAATGGAAATGACGTTAGTCGGAATGAAGGCACTGACGTCGTTAGCCTTCGTTTCGATGATGGGCAGTGCGGTCATAGAACCGGCACCCATGTCATCGGAAAGCTTGGCAGCGCGCTCCAGCAAGCGGGAGTGCAGGTAGAAGACGTCACCTGGGTAGGCCTCGCGTCCCGGCGGGCGGCGCAGCAACAGCGAAATTGCGCGGTAAGCCTCAGCCTGCTTAGTCAAATCATCGTAGATGACCAAGACGTGGTTGCCCTGGTACATCCACTGCTGACCCAGTGCGGCACCGGAGAATGGTGCCAGCCACTTGTAGCCGGCGGAATCAGAAGCCGGGGCCGCCACGATGGTGGTGTAATCCAGCGCGCCGTGCTCCTCAAGGGTGCGGCGCACGCTGGCGATGGTCGAGCCCTTCTGGCCGATAGCGACGTAAATACAACGGACCTGCTTGTCCTTGTCGCCGGACTCCCAGTTAGCCTTCTGGTTCAAAATGGTATCGATGGTCACCGCAGTCTTACCGGTCTTACGGTCACCAATGATCAGCTGACGCTGACCACGGCCGATCGGGGTCATCGCATCGATAGCTTTGATGCCGGTCTGCATTGGCTCTTCAACCGGCTGGCGCTGCAGCACCGAGGGTGCCTGCAACTCGAGGACGCGCTCCTCTTCGCTTTCGATTGGGCCCAAGCCGTCAATGGGCTGGCCCAGTGGGTTAATAACGCGGCCGAGGAAGTCCTCGCCCACGGGGATGGAAAGGACCTCTCCGGTCCTCTTAACCTCGTTGCCCTCCTTGAGGGACTCGTAGTTACCCAGAACCACGACACCGATGGAGTTGGTGTCAAGGTTCTGTGCGACGCCAATTACGCCGCCGGGGAACTCGAGCAGCTCATTCGCCATAACGGATGGCAGGCCAGAAACCTGCGCAATACCGTCAGCTGCCGAAATGACCACGCCGACCTCCTCACGGGAGGCCTCCGCGGAGTAGCTCGAGGTGTAGTTCGCAATCGCACTACGGATCTCGTCGGAGGAGATCGTCAGCTCCGCCATGTTCTTCCTGCTCTCGGTAGTATCTTCCAGCACTTACTTAAATCGTTTCTGTCGTTTCGGCTACACCATCTGGGCACGGAAGCGGGCAATCTTGCCTGCCGTCGAGCCGTCAATGATTTCATCGCCGACGCGGATGCGCATGCCACCGAGGAGGCTGGTGTCAACCTCAGAGTGAATGGACATCGCACGACCATAAATTTTGCCCAGCTTCTCAGCGAGTACTGCCTGCTGGCCTTCATTCAATTCACCCGCAGCGACTACGCGCGCTATGGTGCGATCCTGCAGGGCTGCTGCAGTATCGGCCAATCCGGCTATGTCATCGATGGGGTTCTGCTCTGGGCGGCTGATGGCCTGCAGCGCGAGCGCTTCAGTAAACATCGTCACCTTGCCGTAGAGCACGTTTGCCAGCAATCCGCGCTTGCGTGCGGATTCAGCAGTTCGATCGGAAAGCAGCTGGGTAAGCTCGCCCTCGCGGTCCAGAATCTGCGCCAAGCGGAAAAGCTCGTCTTCGACCTGGCCCAACTGGCCCTGTGCCTCGGCGGCACGCAGCAATGCGCGGCGACCCAAGGAAACAAACCCGTTGACAAAGTCCTTCGGCGAAGACCATTGGTTCGCCGCAGCTTCCTGCAAGATGCTTAGCGCACCGGCAGAAACCTTGGAGCCAAAGAGATTCTCGGCCAAGGACTTGCGTGCTTCAGCCGGGGCTACAACGTCGATAAAGGACACGCGCAATTCGCGGTCCCCATCCAAAACGTCGGCGACCTCGAAGATATCCAGGCCCGCTTGGACTGCACTAGCGACATTCTTATCGCCAGCGAGGATTTCATCCACACGGGATTGTGAGTTCGCGAGTGCTTCGCGGCTAGCTGCCTTCATAGTTGCCTACTTTCCGGCCGGTGCCACAGAGTCGAGCTCGGACAAAAAGCCATCGATGGTAGAGGACTTCTTGGAGGCGTCAGAAAGCTCGCCGCCCAGAATCTTTTCTGCCAAGTTGATGGAGTTCTGTCCCATTTCGGAACGCAGCTCAGTAACAACCTGCGCACGAGAAGCTTCCAACTGCTTTTCGCCATTGGAGACGATGCGGCGGGATTCCTCTTCCGCTTGGCTCTTCGCGTCAGCCTCGATCTGCTTGCCGCGCTCGCGCGCCTGCTCGCGGATCTCGGCTGCCTCTGCGCGGGCATCAGCCAGCTGAGCATTGTACTTTTCTAGAGCAGCCTTGGCCTCGGCCTGCTGGGCCTCAGCGCGCTTCATGCCGCCCTCAATCCGGTCTTCACGCTCTTCGAGCAACTTGGTGTAACGAGGAAGTACGAACTTCCAGAACAGCCAGAGAATTACGATGAAGCACAGCAAAGACCAGAAAATGTCATAGTTCTTGGGCAGAAGAACGGAGAAGCTACCCGAACCTGGGTTCTCCTCGCCCTCTGCTGCAAGCATATAAACGACGTTATTCATAGGTCTCCCGTCTTAAAAGTTTCGGTTTGGAAAACTCGTACTTTTAGAACAGGAAGCCGGCAACGAGGCCGATAAGGGCCAGGGCCTCGGTGAAGGCGATACCCAGGAACATGGTGGTACGCAGCTGGCCGGCCATCTCCGGCTGGCGAGCCATAGCCTCAACGGTCTTGCCGGCGACGATGCCGATACCGATACCAGGGCCGATAGCAGCCAGGCCGTAACCGATGGTGCCGAAGCCTTCGAACGTCGTAGCAGCATCCTGTGCCAGAATGATTTCGTTCATGGTGAAAGTCGTTCCCTTTCATAAAAATCTTCAGTCCGAACCGGACCGAATGTCAGTGTTGTGTAATTAGGTGGATTACTCGGTCGCGCTCGTCGACCTCGTCCTTAGTGCGAATCAGCGTGCAAGGACAACTCAATGTACACCGCCGTCAACAAGGCGAAGATGTACGCCTGCAAGAAGATGACCAGAATCTCGAACAGGCTCATCGCCAAGCCCAAGACCACGGTCAGCCCAGACAGGACGGTCCAACCATTTAGCTGCCAGAAGAAGAAGTTCGTAGCAGAGAAGAGAAGAACCAGGATGATGTGTCCAGCAAGGAAGTTCGCCATGAGACGAATTGCAAGGGTAACCGGTCGCAGAATGAACGTAGAGAAGAACTCAATCGGTACCACCAAAAGGTGCAATGCCGGTGGCAAGTTCGGAATCACTACGGAGGAGCGAATGAACTTACCAAAGCCGTAACGCTTGGCACCGGCGTAAATCATGACGATGTACGAAACGGCTGCCAACACAATTGGCATACCAATACGACCGTTGGGCGAGACGTTCAGTCCCGGGATAACGGTCGCGACGTTCATAAACAGAACCGCGAAGAAGATGCTAGCGATAATTGGCAGGAATCGCTTTCCCTCCTTCTTACCCAAAATGTCCTCGGCGATATGGACGCGGACGAAGTCGACCGCGTTCTCGCCTACATTCTGAATGCCAGAAGGAACCAACTTAGGGTTCTTAAAGGCAGCCCAGAAAAGGATCACCACAATTAGCGTCATCAAAATGCGAATCAGCATCAGGCGATCAAGCGCGAACCATCCATCGGCGAAGTCGCCGAAAAACAGATGGTCGGCATCAATTTGCCCCGGGAAGAATTCTTCACCTAGATCGGGCGTATGGAAGTGCCCTTTCATAGCCAATGTTGTAACGCTCAGCGTTCTCTCCCGTGTTCGGGCCACACAGCCAGTAGCTGGCCTCTGTGGTGCGATGGACGTCTCAAACTCTCTGCCTTGAACACGGACTCCGTCGCACATCAGCGTGAACAAGACAGGGATTTACCGTGCAGGATTCAAGCGCAACACTTAACCCCGCGGCAACCCGTTGCAAATCGTATCAGCTGGATCAACAGTTTTCGCACGTGGGGGCCCCATAAGCCACACCCGATAGCGCCATTTCCGTCTTTTGCCATACAAAACCGCGCTATTCCTGCTCAATTCACAAACGTGCATTTGATCACACCCTCGGGACAACACACCTCCTCGGGGGTGGCCATGTTCCATTAATGCCAGCATGCAGGCATAAAAAGGCCGCCGCGCAAGCCCAGTGCGCGACGGCTGATCCCATATATCGGCCCGAATTAGGACACGTAGGTGACCCTTGAAGTGACCACAGTCCAGACCTCACTGCCTAAGGTAACGATGAGCGCTACGACGACGGTGACAAAGAGCGCCCACGTGTCATAGAAATCCATGTCCCGGATAATCGCCAGAACTCCGATGAGGACGATCAACTTGATAAGCCAACCGCCCAATACCACCGCGATGGTGGTGGAGGGCGTCGAGTGGGCGGTAAAGAGCACCGACAACGCAGTAAACAGGACAAAGCCGCCGCCGAGGGCAGCGCCGACGAGAACGCCCCAGAGCCCGGCGACACCTTGTGCCCCGCCCCAGACGGCGAGGGAAATGATGGTAAAGATGCCGAGGGCGGTAGCCCCCTTCTTTACGGCACGCTGCAGCGGCAGGCGCGGGTCATCGAAATTAGCATTTTCCGTTGTGTCACTCACGGACATTCACCCTACCTCACGCGCTCGGCGAGTCACGCACTACGCAATCATCCGACGACCTGAGACCAATCTTGCCCTGCCGCAGTGGAATCAGCGTCGCGCCAAAGGCAATCAACAACGCCATGATGGACAGGCCGATTGCCACTGGGGCTGGCACGATAGAAAACGACACCGCACCAAAGGCAACCGCAGACACCCAGAGGTACAACACGAGCACGGTGCGCCGGTGCGTATGCCCCAGAGACAAAAGGCGGTGGTGGATATGTGCCTTATCCGCAGAAAACGGCGAGCGCCCCTGGGACAGGCGGCGAATAACCGCCCAGACAAGGTCTAAGACTGGAATAAACACCGCTGCAACCACCACGAGGATGGGCGACATAAGCGCCACCATGTCCACGGTGCCGTAGAGGGACATGTTGATCTTGCCGGAGGCGGAAGTGGAGGCCGCGGCGAGCAAGAGGCCGATAAGCATGGAGCCGGAATCGCCCATAAAAATTCGAGAGGGTTCAAAGTTATGAGGCAAAAAGCCCGCACACATCCCCACCAAAGCGGCACTGATAATGGCGGGTGGATACGCCGATACCGCCCCGCCTTGGTCATGCAGAACGGTGAGCGAAAAGACTAAAATGGCGCCGCCTGCAATGAGCCCAAGGCCCGCGGCTAGACCATCGAGGCCGTCAACGAAGTTGATGGCATTGATGAGAAGGACCGTGAAAAAAGCGGTAAGGAGGGTGCTTTGAATCTGGTCAAGGACTACCGTGGTGCCGCCACCGAAGGGGATAAAGAGCAGCGTCCACGTGAGTCCCAAGCCACTCATAAGGGCGGCGGCAAAGAGCTGCCCAAAAAGCTTGATGAGGGCCCCGAGTTCCAGGTAGTCATCGGCAATCCCCAAAAGCACGATGGCCAGCGCCGCCCACAACACCGCACTCATCTCGGGGGTGACGGGCATAAACCCGCGAGTCAAGGCTGGAAGCTGGGCTGCGAGGAATATCGCCGCGCCAAAGCCGGTAAACATGGCGAGCCCGCCCATGCGGGGTGTGGGCTGGGAGTGGGAATCGCGCAGGCGAATTTCTGCCACCCGGCCCGTGCGGACCAAAAAGGATCGCACTACGCCGGTGGTCAGGTAGGTAAATGTCGCTGCAACGAGGATGACCAAGGCCAACTCGCGCAGCGGTACGCCAGTGCCGCTCACGCGAAATGCTCCTTCTATCCTTGGGGCCGTGTGCGCAACGAGTCAGCCGAGACGCCGAGGACCTCACCAATCTCTTCCGCGGATAATGCACCCTCGCGCAGTAGGAATGGATGGTCACCAGAGAGATCAATGATGGTCGAGGGCTTGCCAATGTCCGTTTCTCCCCCATCCAAATACACGGTGACGGCCTTGCCCAATTGAGCCTTGGCCATTTGCGCGGTCGTCGGCGGTTGGTGTCCAGAAATATTGGCAGAAGAAACCGCCATCGGCCCTACCTCGCGCAAAAGCTCGATGGCAATCGGGTGAAGGGGCATCCGCAGCATGACGGTACCGCGGGTATCACCTAAGTTCCACGGCAGGGACGGGGCCTGAGGCACGACGATGGATAGTCCGCCTGGCCAAAAGGCTTCAACGAGGTCACGGGTGGAATCGGGATACGAGGCGACGAGGCCGCGCACGGTGTTCCAGGATCCGACGAGCACGGGAACCGGCATATCCGGCCCACGCTGCTTGGTGGCAAGCAGATTGGCTACCGCGTCATTATCGAAGGCATCGCAGCCCAAGCCATAAAGCGTATCGGTGGGCATGACCACAAGCCGCCCAGACTTGGCGGCCTTGGTGGCGATGCTCACGCCTTCCTCACGCTCAGTGTCATCGGCGCAATTATAAATTTTTCCTTGCATCAATAGTCCCCTTCTTGCCCGACGGTGATGCCTTAGTTTACCGCGCGCTGCGCGGTAATAAAGCGCGGCGTGCCAGTTAAGTCCTTAAGCGGAGCGATATGGGAAAAGCCACCGTGGTCACGCACCGAATCACGCACTGCATCGCCAGTCGTATCGTCGTGTTCAATCGCCATGATCCCACCAGGCCGCAGAAGCCTGGCGATCGTGGGAATCAACCCGCGGATTACTCCCATGCCGTCATCGCCGCCGAAGACGGCCACGTGCGGATCGTGATACACCTCCGGCTGCAAATTCGGATCTTCCGGTACATAAGGCGGGTTGCTCACTACTAGATCGACCGTGCCATTCCAGTCCGCCAGAGTCTGGATGTCGGTCGCATCCGCCTGCACCACCTCTACCCCGGTGCGGTGGGTATTGGCGCGGGTGAACTCGAGGGCGGCATCGGAAAGCTCTACTCCCTTAACCTCCGCCTGCGGTACGTAATGCTGCAGGTAGAGCGCCAGCGCGCCCGAACCCGAGCACAAATCCACCATGCGCGAGCCTGGTGCGTGGTGGACCGCCCAATCCGCCATCACCTCCGTTTCCGGGCGCGGAATGAACACGCCCGGACCCACCTTCAAATCCAGGGGGCCAAACCACGCCGTACCCAGCACGTATTGCAGTGGCTCGCGCTGTTCCCGTCTGCGCAAAAGCGCTTCAAAGGCCACGTCAAAGCCGGGCATAGGTAGCTCATGCAGCGGAATATCCAAATGCCCGCAGTGAATGAGGTGGGAGATGAGGATGCGCGTATCCCACTCGGGGCTTCCTACCCCAGCAACGCGAAGGCGCTGCACCCCATAGCGCAGCGCCTCACCGTACGATTCCATCGACCGCTATTATCCCTCGGCCTCAAGGCGCTCGGCGCGTTCCTGGTCCTGCAGGGCCTTGATGAGATCCTGCATATCGCCGTTCAACACGGAATCCAGGTTATTGGCCTTATAACCAATGCGGTGATCCGTAATGCGGTTTTCGGGCCAGTTATAGGTGCGCACGCGCTCGGAGCGGTCCATGGTGCGCACCTGGGAGGCGCGCTGCTCGCCAGCCTCGGCCTCGCGGGCCTCGCGTTCCATCTGATCCAGGCGGGCCTGCAGCACCTGCAGGGCGCGGGCCTTGTTCTGGATCTGCGAACGTTCCTTCTGGCAGGTAACAATCAAGCCCGTGGGCAGGTGGGTAATGCGCACCGCGGAGTCGGTGGTGTTCACACCCTGACCACCCTTACCGGAGGAGCGGTACACATCGACGCGGATATCCTTGTCATCGATATTGACCGATTCCACCTCTTCAGGCTCCGGGTACACCAGCACTCCGGCGGCAGAAGTCTGGATGCGGCCCTGCGATTCCGTGACCGGCACGCGCTGCACGCGGTGGACGCCGCCTTCAAACTTGAATACGGACCACGCGCCATCGCGCGTCGGAGACTTAGCGCGGAAGGAAATGGTCATGTCCTTCACTCCGCCCAAATCGGATTCGTTAAGGCCCAAGACCTCCCACTTAAAGTCGATCTTATCGGCAAAACGCTCGTACATGCGGGCTAAGTCGCCGGCAAAGAGCGCAGCTTCTTCGCCGCCGGCACCGGCCTTGATCTCCATGATGATGTCTTCCGAGTCCTGCTCATCGCGCGGGGCGAGCAGGTCAGCCAGCTTTTCTTCTAGCTCTTCCACAGATACCGCTAGGCGGTCCGCTTCTTCCTGGAAGTCGTGGTCTTCATAAGCCATCTCCTTGGCGTCCGCGAGATCCTCGCGCGCCTGGGTCAGCTCATTGTTGACCATGATGATGGGGCGCAACTCCGCGTACCGCTTGGACAGCTTGCGAAAAGCCTGCTGATCGCCGGCGATTTCTGGGTCGCCCATCTGCATTTCAATGCCCTGGTATTCCGACACAATGTCATCAACCATGGAAACTTGATTAGACATAGTCTTCCTCGTCCTTATCCGCAGCCATTGGTGCCGAAGAAGCCACCTGCATGAGGAACTCGCCATTCGAGCGGGTCTTCTTAAGCTGCTTGATCAACAGGTCAATTGCCTGGTGGGAATCCAGAGCCGATAGGATGCGGCGCAGTTTGGTCATAATGCGCGCCTCTTCAGGCACCAGCAGGAGCTCGTCCTTGCGGGTACCAGAGGGGTTGACATCCACGGCCGGGAATACGCGGCGCTCCGAGATCCCGCGGTCCAGCTTCAGTTCCGCGTTGCCCGTGCCCTTGAATTCCTCGAAGATGACGGTATCGCCAGTAGAACCGGTCTCCACCATCGCGGTGGCGATGATGGTCAGCGAACCGCCCTCTTCGATATTGCGGGCGGCGCCCAAGAAGCGCTTTGGCGGGTAGAGCGCATTGGAGTCCACACCACCAGACAGGATGCGGCCCGATGCCGGGGAGGAATTGTTGTAGGCGCGGCCCAAGCGGGTGATGGAATCCAGCAGCACCACGACGTCCTTGCCCTGCTCCACCAAGCGCTTGGCGCGCTCGATGGCCAGCTCGGAAACGGAGGTGTGCTCTGATGGCGGGCGGTCAAAGGTCGAAGAAATGACCTCGCCCTTCACTGAGCGCTGCATGTCCGTGACCTCTTCGGGTCGCTCATCCACCAGCACGACCATGAGGTAGCACTCGGGGTTATTGGTAGCAATCGCATTCGCGATGTTTTGCAAAATCGTGGTCTTACCGGCCTTCGGCGGCGAGACGATGAGCGCGCGTTGGCCCTTACCAATCGGCATGATCAGGTCGATAACGCGGGTGGTGAGGATCTTTGGATCCGTTTCCAAGCGCAGGCGCTGGTTAGGATACAGCGGCGTCAACTTATTAAAATGCGGGCGCTGCTTGGCCTCTTCAGGATCGATCCCATTGACGGTATCGACCTGCACCAACTGGTTGTACTTGCGGCGGTTGCGGCCATTGCCGTGGGTGTGGGTAGGCCCAGCCACCTCGACCTGACCGGTAATGGCATCACCAGAGCGCAGGCCCAGCCGGCGCACAATGTTCTTATTAACAAAGACATCCGCATCGCCCGCGCGGTACCCAGTGGTGCGCAGGAACGAGACGTTATTGTCTACGACATCCAAGATGCCGCCAACTGCCTGCAGCTCATCGCCCTCGCGTACCTGCAGGTCATTGCCGCCGCCGTGGTTATCATTATTGCCCCTGCCACCCCGCCGATTCCGGCGGTTGCGACGGCCGCGTCGGTTGCCGCGGTCAAAATTATTATCGTCATTGCGATTATTGCGGTGATTATTATCGCCGTTCTTCTCGCCCTGCTTGTCTCCCTGGTTATCGGAGCCATCCTGGGAGTCATCGCGGCGATCCTGGTGGCGATTCTGGTTCTGCCCCTCGCCCCGATTGTTGTCACCCCGGTTATTCTCGCCGCGGTTATTATCGCCTTGCTCTTGGCGCTCCTGGCGGCGGGCGCGGTTGCGGCGGGCACGGCGGGCCTGCGACCGCGACTCATAGCGCTGGTCGTCGCCGTTGTCCTTGCGGTCTTTGCCGCGGTTGTCCTGCTGTTCGCCGGATTTGCCGTTATCGCTCTCGCCGCGGTCATCCTTCTTGGACGGCTTATCTTTCTGCTTGGCAGGTGCCGCATCCTCAGCGGGTTTCTCGGCCTTTTCGGCCTTTTCTGCCTGCTCTATTTTTGCCTTCGCCTTTGCGGGAACCTGACCGGTTTTAATGGCGGTGATGAGATCCCCTTTGCGCAGGGCAGAGACGCCGCGAAGGCCGCGCTCAGCGGCCATTTTGCGCAATTCCGGCAGCTTCAGGGATGCGAGATCCTGTGCCGCGGTGTTGTCCGTATCGCTCACGGATATCCTTTCGTTGCTTGACCAGGTCCATAGTTGGGATCCGCCCTCCCCCACTTCAGGGAAGCTTGGGCGGGTGCACTGGAAGCCGATGTGTATTTTTCTTATCTTTTCGCCCTCGTGCCAAGGCGCTAGCGCACCCTGCCGGGCAATAAGTATGAGGCCTCTTCCGGTTACCTTAAGGGAAATCCCCCTTGTAGCCAGTACGCGGGGGCGGAAGAATTCAAGAAACGACTGTGGGCAATGTATAACGATGGGACCTGTCACTGGGCCCGATTGCATAGGATTGGGAAGATTTTCCCGCTTTCCTATCAGTCGAAGGCAATTATAGCGCATTCGCTTCGCGGTGAGTACTTGGACACCGCTACAGTGGAAGCATGCTTTCCACGATGATGGATATTCCCCTGTCTTTAACCCGTATTTTGGAATACGGCGCGTCAGTGCACGGCAATACCACTGTGACCACCTGGCACGGCGAGGGAACCGGGTCCGAGTTTGGCCCCGCAGAAAAGGTTACCTTCCGCGATATCGCTGCCCGCGCGGCAGCCTTTGCCCATGTTTTACACGATGACCTCGGCATTACCGGTGATCAGCGCGTGGGTAGCTTCATGTGGAATTGCGCCGAACACCTCGAGGTCATGTTTGGTTCCGCCTGCAAGGGCGCAGTTTTTACCCCGCTGAATAAGCAGCTGATGAATGACCAGATTCGGCACATCATCAGCCATGCCGAGGTCTCCGTCATCGTCTGCGATCCCCGGCTTGCCCCGCAGTTGGGCACGGTTTTAAACGGCGCGCCTTCCGTGCATTCGGTGATTTTTACCGGTTCCCAATCGCCGCAGCGCTTTGCCCACCACTTTCCGCGCGGCATCGAGTTTTATTCCTATGAGGCCCTGTTGGATGGCCGCTCTACCATCTACGATTGGCCCGAGCTCGATGAGCGCACCGCCGCCGCACTGTGCTATTCCACCGGCACCACTGGCGCACCGAAGGGCGTGTTATATTCCCACCGCTCGCTCTACCTCGAGGCCATGCAGCTGCGTTCCTCGGATTCGCTGTGCATTACCCACGGCGAAACCTTCCTGTGCTGCATTCCCATCTATCACGTGCTGAGCTGGGGCGTTCCCTTTACGTGTTTCATGACGGGCACCCCACTCGTGCTTCCCGATGCCGACGTCTCCGCCCCCACACTCGCCAAGGTCATCGCGGCCACGTCGCCGCGCGTGGCCCACGGCGTGCCTACCATCTGGATCCAGCTCTTCGTGCACTACATGCACAATCCGCCAGAGCGCATGACTCTGACGGAGATCTTCGCCGGCGGCTCACCTGTGCCGCCGCAGCTTATTAAGATGTGGGAGGAGCATTACGGTGTCGACGTGGTCCACGTCTGGGGCATGGTGGAAACCTCGACGGTTGGCAGCGTCGCCCGCCCGCCGCAGGGTGCCTCCGGCGATACCCGCTGGGCTTATCGCATCTCCCAGGGCAAGATTGCAGCTTCGCTGCAGTACCGCGTGGTAAATGACGGCCAAGTGGTATCCAAGACCGACCGCAATGCCGGTGAGCTCCAGGTGCGTGGCAACCTCGTGACCGGTTCTTATTATCATTCCCCCACCGCCGAGCCGGGCGAGGTGGCCTCCGAGTTCCGCGGCAAGCCGGTCGAGGCCGCGGAGTCCAAGTTCACCGCGGATGGCTGGTTGCGCACCGGCGATGTCGGATCTGTGACGAAGGACGGCTTCCTCACCGTTGAGGACCGCGCCCGCGATGTCATCCGCTCGGGCGGCGAGTGGATCTATTCGGTGCAGTTGGAAAACCTCATCATGGCCAATTCCGATGTGGTGGAAGCCGCGGTGATTGGCTACCCGGACAAGCAGTGGGTGGAACGCCCCCTCGCCGTGACCGTCTTAGATGAGAAAGCCTCTCCCACCATCGAAACGGCCGAAAAATTGCGCCAGAGCCTGCACAAGGAATTGCCCAGCTGGATGCTGCCGGAGTACTGGACCTTTGTAAAGTCGATCGATAAGACCTCAGTGGGCAAGTTCGATAAAAAGGATTTGCGTACCCACTTGGCCGAAGGCGAATACAACATCATCCGCCTCAAGGGCCCGGGTGAAGCGCAGCGCCTTGACGATATCGACGAAAGCGATTTTAACCGGGAAAACGAGGAATAATCCCCGGCCAGGTTGCGTTGTAGCTTGGTGTACCTTGTTCCCCACTCTTAGACTGGCAGCAATGACTTCACCAACGTCTTCTTCAGCGGTCTCCCTGCCCCTGCCCACCGTGGGCCGGTCGCAGCCGCCGGAGGATTTACCTGCTGCGGCAAGCGACGGCACGCGCGCCTTGGTTGACCGCTATGGCCGCAGGGCCCGCGACTTACGCGTGTCGCTTACGGATCGCTGCAACCTGCGCTGCACGTACTGCATGCCGGCCGAAGGCTTAGAGTGGATGCCCACGCAGCAAACGCTGTCCGATGAAGAAACCATCCGGCTTATCCGCCTCGGCGTAGAAAAGCTCGGCATCCGCCAGGTGCGCTTTACCGGCGGCGAACCGCTGCTGCGCAAATCCTTGGGAAAAATCATCGCCGCCACCAAGGAACTCACCACGGATGAAGGCATCGCGCCGTCCACGGCGCTAACTACCAACGGATTGGGCTTGGAAAAGCGCGCGGCACAACTCGCTACCGCGGGGCTCGACCGCATCAATATCTCGCTGGATACCATCGATCCTCAACGCTATGCCGCACTCACCCGCCGCGACCGCCTATCCCACGTGCTCGAGGCCATCGCCGCCGCGGCAGATGCCGGATTAAATCCCGTCAAGATCAATGCCGTGGTCATGCCCGGCGTCAATGAGGAAGATATCGTCCCGCTGGCGGACTATGCCCTGCACCAGGGCGCCCAGCTGCGCTTTATTGAGCAAATGCCGCTCGGCCCGCGGGAAAAATGGCGCCGCGAGGACATGGTCACCGCCGATGACATCTTGCACCGGCTACAAAGCCACTTTTCCATGCGCCCGGCGCGCGAGCCGCGCGGATCGGCCCCGGCCGCGTTGTGGGATGCTATCGCCCCCGATGGCACCGCCGGCAAGCTTGGCATCATCGCCTCGGTGACCCATCCCTTTTGTGGCGACTGCGACCGCACGCGGCTTACTACCGATGGTGCCGTGCGCAACTGCCTCTTTGGTAATTCCGAAACCCAGTTGCGGGATCTCATTCGCTCCGGGGCCAGCGACGAGGAATTAATGGAGGCATGGGCCGGGGAAATGTGGACGAAGAAACCGGGCCACGGCATTGATGATGAGGGCTTCTTGCAGCCGGATCGCCCCATGTCTGCCATTGGCGGCTAGTCTAAATATTTATGTCCGCATCGCGTTCCATTTCTGAGCACCTTTCCGCGGTTCTGGCACTGGCGCCGGCGCCGCGCGCAGAGTCCGTTCCCGTTGGCCCAGCGCTGCGCGGACGGATATTAGCGGAGGATGCGACCGCGCGCTTTCCCGTCCCGCCATTTGCCAATTCCGCGATGGATGGCTTCCTCGTCCGCGCCGCAGATATTTCGGGCGCGGGCCCGTGGACGCTGCCGGTAGCAGGCGATGTTCCTGCCGGGGCTACCGCCCAGGCAGTTCCCGCCGGCCATGCGGTGCGCATCATGACCGGCGCGCCCGTAGGCAATGTTACTGGCCTTCTAGTCGTCCCAGTAGAAAACACCTCTGTCCCGCCTGGGCCCACGGAGTTGCCGCGCGAGGTCACGATCACCGAAGCGCCCGCAAAAACGCATATCCGCTCCGCTGGCGAAGATATACAACCAGGCACCGTCGTTGCTACGGCTGGGATCACCGCGAATGCGGCCGTTATCGCAGCGCTTATCTCCACCGGTATCTATTCGGTGCAGGCTTACCAGCGCCCGCGCATCGCGGTGATTTCTTCCGGCAATGAGCTATCCCCCTATCCGGACGAGCTTTCCCCAGGGCGCCTGCCGGATTCCAATGGGCCAATGCTTGCCTCCCTCGCCCACACGGAGTCCTACTCCCACGTCGGCGACGAGCCCGCGGAGTTATCCCGGCTGCTCGATGAGCTCACCGAATCCCACGACCTCATTATTACCTCCGGCGGGGTATCGGCCGGCGCCTTCGACGTGGTGCACGGGGTGCTGGGCACGGGCGATAATTCGTGGTTCGGGCACGTTCACCAGCGGCCCGGCGCGCCGCAGGGCATCGGCACGTGGCGGGGCGTTCCGGTGCTCTCGCTGCCGGGCAATCCGGTGGCGGCGTTCGTCGGTTTCCAGCTCTATGCCCGCCCGCTTATCGCAGCCTTATCGGGGCAGCCCCACCCGCGGGAGGCCGTCCAACTGCGCGCAAAGGTCGAGGTACCGCTGCCACCTGCACGCACGCGCCCCATCATCGTTCCGGTCACCGTGAGCTTTGCGGGAAACCCCAGGATTACTGGCGCGTTAAGCCGCGGCAGCCACCGCGTGGTCTCGTTGGCCGGTACGAATGGGTATTGCATCATTGATGGACCCGCGCCCGCAGTGGGCGAAGAGACCACCTTCTATCTGTATTAACGAGGAGAATTTTTCATGGAGTTTACCCACCTCAATTCCGCCGGCACCGCCTACATGGTCGATGTGACCGAGAAGCAGCCGACCGTGCGCACCGCCACCGCCGAGGGCGAGGTCGCCTGTTCCCCGGAGGTCATGACCGTGCTGCGCGAGGGCACCGTGCCCAAGGGCGACGTCCTGGCGGTCGCGCGCATCGCCGGCATTTCCGCGGCAAAGAAGGTCCCAGAGCTCCTGCCGCTCGCCCACACCATCGGAGTGCATGGCTGCGCGGTGGATCTTGAGCTTGCCGATGCCCACGTGAAGATCACCGCCACCGTGCGCACCGCCGACCGCACCGGCGTCGAAATGGAGGCGCTGACCGCGGTCAACGTGGCCGCCTTGGCGCTCATTGACATGGTCAAGGGCGTCGATCGCTCAGCTTTTATTCGCCGGTGCGGCATCGTGGCGAAATCAGGTGGCCGCTCCGGCGATTGGTCCAGGCCCCTCCCGGAGGCTTAATGGACGGCGCGATCATTCTGGCCGGCGGGCAATCGCGCCGCATGGGCGGGGCCGATAAGGCCCAGGTGCGCGCTTTTGGCCTGCGCCTGGTGGACCGCCTGCGGCACCAGCTTCCCTATGGCATGCCGTCCATTGTTATCTCCCCGCACTACCTCGGCCTGCCGCAGGTGTGCGAGTCCCCACTTTTCGGCGGCCCCGTCGCCGGCATCGAGGCTGGTGCGCGCGCACTCTCCCAGTGCGACCGCCTGGCGCTCTTCGCGGTGGATGCGCCCGATTCCCCGCAACTGTTGCCGCGCCTTGGTAACGCCCTAAACGCCGCGCCCACCGCGGGTGCCGCGATTACCCACGCCGCGGATGGGTACTTACAACCGCTGTGTTCACTGTGGCATACCGCTGCGCTCTTTGAGCGCTTGGGCGCGCTGGAATCGACCCGCAACGTCTCCGTGCGAAGGCTTATCCGCGGCGCCGATTTCGTCGAGGTGGCCGGCACCGGCGCCGAGCGCGATTACGATACCCCTGCCGAGTTGCAGGCCATTCCGCCACACCCCGCCCTTCGCGCTCACCGGCGCGGCTAATCTAGCCACACTCCACCCTCCCCGTGAGCGCGAAGGTCGGGTTACGGGGAGGGGTGAGAGATTATTCGCCGCGGGAGCGGAAGACATCGGCAAGCAGCGGCGCAATAACCCCAAGGGCATCTGCCACGGCACCGGTGGATGAGGCGCAATTGATGATGAGGCTACCGCCGCCGTGCTCGGTCATGCCGATGATCCCGCGGGACAGGCCCGCCTTGGGCGAGGACTCGAGCCCGCGCAGGAGCACCTGGGTCTCCAGGCCGTAGAGGCGGGCCTTGATATAGCGCTCGGTGACCTCTGGGGTCAGGTTCGTCTCCCCGATGCCAGTGCCGCCGATGACCACGACGATATCGGTGCCGGTATCCACGGCGGTGCGCAGCGCGTCGTCGACTGGCGTATAGCCCTCCGGCACGATGCTCGGTGGCGCGACATCGATGTCGTGGGTGCGCAGGATTTCTACCGCTTTCTCCCCAGCGCGGTTCGGCTTTTCCCCGGCCAAAATGCGGTCCGAGCTGACGATTATCTGCGCCATTCTTTGGGACATAAGTCTCATTCCTTCCCCACTGTGCAGTGTGGTCAATATCACATCATTCCGTTTTCGATACCAACATACTTGGGACACGGGGTTAACCTGCGGCATCGGAATCGATCAAGAATTACGCAACATTTGCATGCCGTAATTAGATACGGAGTTTACCGTTTTTATTTACCTGTTCGAGCATAGTCGCCGGTAGATTAAGGAGTTGAACGACCTACTACCTGTGAGGAAATCATGACTGCTCTTGATACCTCAGGCAAAGTCATCCAAGGTTGGGATCCAGAAGATTCCGACCACTGGGATTCCAAAATTGCCTGGCGCACACTGTGGATCTCCACATTTGTCCTTATCATTGGCTTTGCCACTTGGTACCTCGTATCGGCAATTGCTCCGCAGTTGAACCAGATTGGCTTCGACTTAACCCGCAGCCAGCTCTACTGGCTGACCGCCATCCCCGGTTTGGCCTGCGGCATTTTCCGCCTCATTTTCATGTTCTTGCCGCCCATCCTTGGCACGCGCAAGCTCGTCTTCAGCTCCTCGCTGCTGTTTATCATCCCCATGCTGGGCTGGTTCTTCGCGGTGCAAGACTCCTCCACCCCTTACTGGTGGCTGCTGACCCTCGCCTTCCTGTCGGGCATCGGCGGCGGCGTATTCTCCGGCTTCATGCCCTCGACCGGATACTTCTTCCCCAAGCGCCTGTCCGGTACTGCACTGGGCATCCAGGCCGGCATCGGTAACTTCGGTATCTCCTTTATCCAGCTGGTCGCCCCATGGCTCATGGGCTTTACCCTGCTGGGCGTAGGTTTTGTTGCCCCGCAGCGCACCGGAGACGGCGAAATCTTTGTCCATAACCCCGCCATCTTCTTGGTGCCGTGGGCCATCGTCGGAGCGTTCCTCGCGTGGACCCTACTCAAAGACGTTCCCGTGAAGGCGAATTTCCGCCAGCAGATGGACATCTTTGGCAATAAGAACACCTGGATTCTTACCGTCGTCTACTTCATGACCTTCGGCGCATTTTCTGGCTTCGCCGCGCAAACCGCGCTACTTATTAACCAGATCTTCGGCGAAGGCTCCGACTTTGCCGGCACCTACGATAACCTGCCCGCCGGCGCGAGCTACGCCTTCCTTGGGCCACTTATCGGTGCGCTCGTCCGCGCCCTGTGGGGCCCGCTGTGCGATAAGTTCGGCGGCGCCATCTGGACCTTCATTGGCTGCCTGGGCATGACCATCTTTACCGTCGTGGCCACCTTCTTCCTCACCCCAGACGAGCCGGATGAGGTCTGGTGGTTCCTGGGCACCATGCTCATTTTCTTCTTCTTCACGGGCCTGGGCAACGCCGGCACGTTTAAGCAAATGCCCATGATTTTGCCCAAGCGCCAAGCAGGCGGCGTTATCGGTTGGACCGGTGCCATCGGCGCCTTCGGCCCGTTTGCCGCAGGTGTCTTGCTCTCCATGATGTCTGCACCAACGTTCTTCTGGGGCTGCGCCGTGTACTTTGCCATCACCACCGTGCTGGTGTGGATCTACTACGCCCGCCCCAACGCACCATTCCCCGGATAATTAGGAGCTTTCAGCCCCCATGACTGCATACTTCGCGCCCGAAAAGGGCTCTTCAAATCCGCTCTTTAAGTTCGGTGCCTACCTGCGCAAAGGCGAAGCTACCGACTCTGGTCAGCAACTTTTCTTAAAGGGCGGCCGCCAGGCAGATGTCTTCTATCGCAACCGCTGGGCCTTCGACAAGATGGTGCGCTCCACCCACGGCGTGAACTGCACCGGTTCCTGCTCGTGGAAGGTCTACGTCAAAGACGGCGTCATCACCTGGGAGTCGCAGGCGGTGGATTACCCCACCACCGGCAATGATATGCCGGAATACGAGCCGCGCGGCTGCCCGCGCGGCGCCTCATTCTCCTGGTACACCTACTCTCCTACCCGCGTGCGCTACCCGTATGCACGCGGCGTGCTGGTTGATATGTTCCGCGAGGAAAAGGCAAAGCACGGCGACTCCGTCCTGGCATGGCGCGCCATCCAGGAAGACCCCGAAAAGCGCAAGGCGTATATCTCCCAGCGCGGCAAGGGCGGGCTTATCCGCATCTCATATGAAGAGGCCATCGATATCGCCTCGGCCGCGCACGTCTACACCATCCGCAAGTACGGGCCGGACCGCATCAACGGCTTTACCGTGATCCCGGCCATGTCCCAGATCTCCTATGGCGCGGGCATGCGCTTCCTGCAGACCATCGGCGGCGTCGCGCTCTCCTTCTACGACTGGTACGCCGACCTGCCCCCGGCATCGCCGCAGACCTTCGGCGACCAGACCGACGTCCCCGAATCCGGCGACTGGTACAACTCTTCCTACCTCATGATGTGGGGCTCGAATATCCCGGTCACCCGTACCCCGGACGCCCACTTCATGGTGGAATCGCGCTACAAGGGCACCAAGGTCGTCGTGGTCTCGCCCGACTTTGCCGATAACACCAAGTTCGCCGATGAATGGGCCCGCATCGAGCCGGGCACGGATGCCGCCCTCGCCTTTGCCATGGGCCACGTGATCTTGAAGACCTTCCACGTAGACCGCCAGGAACCGTACTTCCTGAACTACATGCGCAAATACACCGACTCACCCTTCCTTGTGTCCCTGGAAGACCGCGGCGACGGCACCTACACCCCGGGCAAGTTCCTCACCGCCTCGCAGCTTGCCGATGCCACCTTGAATTCCTCCCCCAACGCCACCCACCGTGGCCTGGTGATGGAAGAAGACGGGCGCATCGTTGACCCAGGCGGCACCGTGGCAGACCGCTGGGATAACGAAAGCGCCAAGTGGAACCTGGCGCTAGATAACGCCGATCCGGTCATGTCCATCGCAGAAACCGATAGCTTTGACACCGCCGAGGTGCTCTTCCCCCGCTTTGACCTCGATACCAACCCAGAGGACGTGGGAACCGATAAGCCCATTGGCGCGGGCATCGTCCACCGCGGCGTGCCCGTCCGCGAGGTCGACGGCAAGCTGGTTACCACCGTCTTCGACATCATGCTCGCCCACTACGGCGTCAACCGCGAGGATCTCCACCTGCCGGGTAGCTGGCCGAAGGACTTCCACGATTCCAGCGAAGTCGGAACCCCTGCATGGCAGGAAGAGCTCACGGGCGTGGCCGCCGATACTGCCATCCGCATCGGCCGCGAATTCGCGCAAAACGCCGCGGATTCCAAGGGCCGTTCGCAGATCATCATGGGCGCTGGCGTCAACCACTACTTCCACGCCGATAATATCTACCGCACCTTCTTGGCGCTGACCTCCATGTGCGGTACCCAGGGCGTTAACGGTGGCGGTTGGGCGCACTACGTGGGCCAGGAAAAGCTGCGCCCGATCAACGGCTGGACCCAGTGGGCCATGGCCGCCGACTGGCAGCGCCCGCCGCGCCACATGATTTCCACCGGCTTCTACTACTTCGCCACCGAGCAGTATCGCTACGATAATTCGCGCGCCTCCCACTTGGGCTCGCCGCTTGCTAGCCACGGTTCCATTGGGGACAAGATGGTCTCCGATACCATGGCAGAATCCATGCGCCGCGGCTGGATGCCGGCCTACCCGCAGTTCAACCGCAACTCGCTCTTCCTCGCCGATGAAGCCGATGAGGCCGGCATGGACATCAACGACTACGTGGTCCAAGAGCTAGAAAGCGGCCGCCTGGAATTCTCCTATGACAACCCGTCTGCCGAGGAGAACTGGCCGCGCATCCTGCTCAACTGGCGCACCAACCTGCTCGGCTCGTCCGCCAAGGGCACCGAGTTCTTCCTGCGCCACCTCTTGGGCATCGACTCGGATGCTACCGCGGAAGAACTCGCCCCCGAAGACCGCCCGCGCAGCATCAAGTGGGTGGATGAGGCACCGGAGGGCAAGTTGGATCTGATGATGACCACGGACTTCCGCAATACCTCCACCACGCTGGTCTCGGATCTCATCTTCCCGGCCGCAACCTGGTACGAAAAGCACGACATGTCCTCTACCGACATGCACCCGTACCTGCACTCATTTAACGCGGCGATTAACCCGCCGTGGGAGGCGCGCTCGGACTATGAGGTCTTCCGGGACCTGGCCGCGGCACTCTCCGATAAAGCCACCAAGTGGCTTGGCGTGCAACGCGATGTCATTACCCAGCCGAGCCACCACGACAGCCCCGACGAGCTCGGCATGCCCAATGGCATCGTCCCCGACCCCGAAGAACAGGGCCTTATCCCTGGGGTCACGATGCCGAAGCTGCATGTGGTCGAGCGCGATTACACCAAGGTCTACGAAAAGTGGGCCCACCTGGGCCCGCTTCCCGCCAAGGCCGGCACCGGCGTGCACGGCACCAAGTTCAACGTGGAAAAGCAGGTCAAAGAGCTCGAGCTTATCTGTGGCACCACGGAGACCTCGATGGGCGAGCTGGTGGACCTATCCAAGGACACCAAGGTCATCGACGCCATCCTGCACCTTTCCGGTGTCTCCAACGGCGAGCTAGCCAAGCAAGGCTTTGAGTTCCTGTCCTCGCGCACCGGCAAGGATCTCACCCCGCTGGGCGCTCCCGATGAAGACGTACGCATCACGTGGGACGACATCAAGGAACGCCCGAAGGAGGTCATCACCTCCCCGGAGTGGACCGCCGATAAGCGCAATAAGCGCCGCTACACCGCCTTTTCCATCAACGTCGAGTTCGACAAGCCCTGGCACACGCTGACCGGCCGCATGCAGTACTACATCGACCACGACTGGTATATGGACTACGGCGAATCCCTGCCTATCTTCCGCCCGCCGCTGGATCACGTCCACATGCACGGTGAATTCGCGCCGGGCACGGAATTGACCAATGACCGGGGCGAGGCCGAAGTCACGCTGCGCTACCTGACCACGCACAATAAGTGGTCCATCCACTCGCAGTACTTTGACAACCTGCACGTGCTATCCATCTCGCGCGGTGGCCAGGTGGTCTGGATGTCCAATAAGGACGCGGAGAAAATCGGCGTCACGGACAATGACTGGGTCGAGGTATATAACCGCAACGGCGTTGTTTCCGCCCGCGCCATTGTCTCCCACCGCATCCCGGAGGGAACCATGCTGTGCAACCACGCACAGGAGCGCACCGTGGGCACACCTATCAACGAGCACACCGGGCGCCGCGGCGGCACGCACAACTCGCTGACCCGCATTTCCATCAAACCGGTGCACATCGCTGGCGGCTATGGCCAGCTGACCTACCACTTCAACTACATCGGCCCTACCGGCAATAACCGCGATGAAGTCACCCGCGTTCGCCGCCGTTCCCAGGAGGTATCCTACTAATGAAAGTCATGGCCCAAATCTCCATGATCATGAACTTGGACAAGTGCATTGGCTGCCACACCTGTTCAGTTACCTGTAAGCAGGCATGGACCAACCGCGAAGGCACCGAGTACATCTGGTTCAATAACGTCGAAACCCGCCCCGGCCTCGGCTACCCGCGCACCTGGGAAGACCAGGAAAAGTGGAAGGGCGGCTGGGAGCGCACGGCCTCCGGCAAGATCAAGCCCAAGGCGGGCGGGCGCCTCAAAAAGCTTGCCACCCTCTTCCACAACCCCAACCTGCCCACCATCCAGGATTACTACGAGCCCTGGACTTACCAGTACGAAGACCTGATGGGCGCCGAGGCGGGTCAGAAGACCCAGCCCACCGCCAAGCCGGTCTCCCAGATCGACGGCCGGGACATCGGCAAGATCGAATGGTCTTCCAACTGGGACGATAACCTGGGTGGCTCTACTGCCACGCTTGACGATGACCCCGTTCTCCACAACATGAACCTCGAGGTCAAGAAGGAAATCGAGGACTCGTTCATGTTCTACCTGCCGCGCATTTGCGAGCACTGCATGAACCCGACCTGCGTATCCTCCTGCCCCTCCGGTGCGATGTACAAGCGCACCGAAGACGGCATCGTCTTGGTGGACCAGGACCGTTGCCGCGGCTGGCGCATGTGCGTATCCGGTTGCCCGTATAAGAAAGTCTACTTCAACCACAAGACCGGTAAGGCCGAAAAGTGCACGCTGTGCTACCCGCGCCTCGAGGTTGGCCAACCCACCGTGTGCTCCGAGACCTGCGTGGGCCGCCTGCGCTACTTGGGCGTTATCCTCTACGATGCCGATCGCGTCGCCGAGGCCGCATCCACCGAAAATGAGCAGGACCTTTTTGAGGCCCAAAAGTCGATCATGCTCGATCCCCACGACCCAGAGGTTGTCCGCGCGGCCCAAGCCGAGGGCATCCCGCACTCCTGGATCGATGCCGCGCAGCAGTCGCCTATCTACGACCTCATCTTCAAGTACGGCGTCGCTCTGCCGCTGCACCCGGAGTACCGCACGCTGCCGATGGTCTGGTACATCCCGCCGCTATCCCCCATCGTTGATAAGGTGACCGCGACCGGCAACGACGGTGAGGACCACAAGATCCTCTTCTCTGCGCTATCGAATATGCGCATTCCGCTGGAATACTTGGCGGGCCTTTTTACCGCCGGCGATACCGTCCCAGTAGAAAAGTCGCTGCGCCGGCTCGTCGCCATGCGTTCGTATATGCGCGATATCAACCTGGGCAACGAGCCGCAGGAGGAAATCGCCCAGGCAGTCGGCATGACGGGCAGGGATATGGAAGGCATGTACCGCCTGTTGTCCATCGCTAAATACGATGACCGCTACGTCATCCCTACCGCCTCGCCGGAATCCCCGCGCGGCATTACCGATTTGGATCCGTTCGGCGATGTGGACCCGGCCAAGGCCTCCGAGGACGTCTTCCACGACCTTGGCATGGGAGCACCCGAGGCTTGCACCCACGGCGCCGAACCGCAAGGTAAGGTATCGCTGCTCTCCTGGAGCGGCGACCGCCCCGATGCCATGTTTCCGCCGCGGAAGTAGGTAAAACCGTGAATATCTTCGATAAACTCCGCAAGCGCCAGGAATCGCTGCAGCGGCAATCTGCCCCGCAGGGTGCCGATGCCCCCGTGGCCGGGTTCGGAACTCCCGCCGGCATCGGTTCCATGGGCGGTGCCAAGGACGTCGAAAAGACGCTGCGCACCCACACCGGTCAAGTCCCGCGCGAATTCGTCACGCCGGTCGAGGTCACCGAAGACCAGCGGCGAATCGTCGCCATGGCCGTGTCCGTGCTGCTTAATTACCCAGGCGAAGACATCTTTGACCGCCTCTCCGTGGTCGAAGACCAGGTAGATGACCTGCCGCTGGCCATTGCCACCGACTTCATCAACTTCGCCGAATGGGCCCGCAGCATCGGCCCGCGCGGCTTGGAAGAGCACTACGTCGAGACCTTTGATCAACGCCGCCGCTGCGCGCTGTACCTGTCCTACTTCGCCGTCGGCGATACCCGCCAGCGCGGAATGGCCATCTTGTCCTTCCGCCAGCAATTGGAATCGCTCGGCTTCGAGATTTCGGATGAAGAACTACCCGATCACCTCTGCGTCGTCCTCGAAGCCCTCGCCATGAGCGAGGGGGACACGCACGAGCGCGCCGTCGAATTGGTAGCCAGTTACCGCGAGGGAATCGAGGTGCTGCGCGCGGCCCTCGCCCACGAGCGCTCGCCGTATGTCAGCTTGATCGTCGCGCTGTGCAAGGCTCTTCCGGAAGTCGATTCTGATACCGCGCAAAAGTACGTCGATCTCATCCGCACCGGCCCACCCGCCGAGATGGTCGGCATTGCAGACCTTCCCTTCCCCACTACCCAACCAGACCTCGTCTAGGAGCCACATCATGTTTGATAACTTCCTCTGGGGTGCCTTCCCGTGGTTAGCCATCGCGGCATTCTTCGTGGGCATCTTCTGGCGGTGGCGATCCGACCAATTCGGCTGGACCACCCACTCCTCCCAAATCTATGAATCCAAGCTGCTGCGTTTATCCTCGCCGCTCTTCCACTGGGGCATGGTTTTCGTGGTCATCGGCCACCTGATGGGCTTGGCATTCCCCAAGTCCTGGACCCAGGCCGTTGGCATCAGCGACCACGCCTACCACCTCCTGGCCACCATCCCAGGATCCATCGCCGCGCTGGCGGTTCTGCTGGGCTTTGCCGGATTGCTGTACCGCAGGCTAAAGAACCGCTCCGTGTTCTTGTCCACCTCCACCTCGGACAAGGTCATGTACGCGCTGCTCGGCCTCGCGTTGGTATCGGGCTCGTTTGCCACCTTTACCCTGCAGCTTTTTGATCTCGCCGGCACCGGCGGATACGACTACCGCGAGACCATTTCCCCATGGCTGCGCCAGCTGTTGATTTTCAACATTCAGCCCGACCTCATGGCCAGCGCCCCGTGGCAATTTAAGGTCCACGTCCTCTGCGGTTTCACCATCATCGCAGTATGGCCCTTTACCCGCCTGGTCCATGCCTTCTCGGCGCCGGTCGGCTACGTCACTCGCCCGTACGTGGTCTACCGTTCCCGTGACGAGCGCACCACCCCGATGCGCTCCAATACCGCGTGGGAGCCTATCCGCTCCAATCGAAAGCAATTGGAAGGAGAAACCCCGGGCCACGGTGCCTAGGTAGTTTCCTCCCCCTCTTCACCGCCGCGCGCTGTCCAGTATGTGGATGGCCCGCGGTGGTTTCCTTTTGTCTACAACTACTCCTGCGCTACCCATGCGCACCCGCGCCCCCACCCACCCTTCGCGCTCACTGGGTGGTGATTTCACGGGCACACTGCTTTCCCGGTGAGCGCGAAGGGTGGGTGG
>NZ_JBEHGD010000020.1:0-39853 GCF_040225835.1 Corynebacterium sp. KPL3927 | reverse complement strand
AAAATAGCGGTCAGGGCCGCAACCCAATACGCGGCCGTGGAATAGACGCGCGTGGCGGCCATAACGCCGATATTCTCGGCATAGGTCGTGGTACCGGAGCCGCCGAAGCCACCGGCGAGGGAGGAAGCGAGGCCATCGGCAATCAGGGCATCGCCGGCAAGGTCGTCCAAGTCGCGGTTGGTCATCTCAGAAACGGCCTTGACGTGGCCGACGTTTTCCGCAATCAGCACCACGAGCACCGGCAAGGCCACGGCGATGGCGGAAAGATGGAACTCTGGGGCGTGAAATTCGGGCAGGCCTACCCACGGCGCGGCATCGATGGCAGCCTTGGCATCCTCGCCTAAATTACCGGTCAGGGCGGCGAAAACCCAGCCGACGACCACGCCGATGAGGATGGACAGGCGCGAAACCATGCCGCGCCCGGCAACCGTGGCTAGGAGAATAACCAGCAGCGTGATGCCTGCGACCAAGGGCTGCGAGGCGAAGTTCTCGGCCGCATTCGGCGCCAAATTAAGCCCGATGAGCGCGACGATGGCGCCGGTAACCGCCGGCGGCATCACAGCATCGAGCACCCGCCTACCGGCAGCCTTGACCACAAAACCGACCGCCACCAGCACCAAACCGGTCACCAGAATGGATCCGGCCTGCGCCGCAATCCCGTATTGCTGCGAGGCGGTCAGCGGGGCGATGAAGGCAAACGACGAACCCAGGTAGGACGGCAGGCGATTGCGCGTAATCAGCAGGAAGAGGATGGTGCCGATGCCGGAAAACAGCAGCGTGGTATTGACCGGAAATCCGGTCAGGGTGGGCACCAGCAGCGTGGCACCAAACATCGCCACCACGTGCTGCATGCCGATGCCAATGGTTCGGCCCCAACTTAGTCGTTCCTCGGGCGCGACCACGGCGCCTGGTGCAATTTTCTTACCGTCGCCGTGGACGGTCCAACCTAGTATGCTCACGAACCACCATTATGGGCCATGGGGCACGAATTTTAGGAATCTTCGTCCACGATGAATTCGGCGAGCTCGCGGGCGGTGGTGGCGGGCAGGCGGACATCGACAAGCGTGCCGTCCTCGGTGTATTCCTCGCTGCGCACGGTGCCCTCAGCATGCACGCGCGAGACGACATCGCCGCGGGTGAAGGGAACCTGCAGCTTAACGTGGCTATCGCGGGAGTTGAGGAAGAGCTCCACGCGCGCGCTCAGCTCGTCGATACCCTCCCCCGTGCGCGCCGAAACATAGACGACGTCCTCATGATCCAGGACGTGGCGCAGCTCCGCGAGCACGAGCGGGTCGGCCTGGTCAATCTTGTTGATCACGATGATTTCCGGCGGGGCCTGCTCACCAGTCTCGCTGACGATATCGTAGATGACCTTATTGACCGCCTCGATTTGCTTGAGCGGAAACGGGTCCGATCCGTCCACGACATGCAGCATGATATCGGCGGCGAGCACTTCTTCCAGGGTGGATTTGAAGGCCTCCACGAGCTGGGTGGGCAGGTGGCGGACGAAGCCGACGGTATCGGTGAAGACGACCTGGCGGCCATCGGCAAGCGAGGCGCGGCGCGTGGTGGGATCCAAGGTGGCAAATAGGGCGTCTTCCACAAGCACGCCCGCGTTCGTCATGGCATTAATGAGCGAGGATTTGCCGGCGTTGGTGTAGCCGGCGATGGCGATCTGGGCGATCGTGGAGGACTGGCGCCGGGAACGCTTTACCTCGCGAGCGGTCTTCATCCCGCGCAGTTCCTTGCGCAGGCGCGCCATTTCGGTGCGGATGCGCCGGCGGTCGGTCTCGATCTTGGTTTCACCGGGCCCGCGCAGGCCGACGCCGCCATTGGAACCGGCGCGGCCGCCGGCCTGGCGCGAGAGATTGCCGCCCCAACCGCGGGTGTGGGTATAGAGGTATTCCAGCTGCGCCAGCGAGACCTGCGCCTTGCCCTCCTTGGACTTTGCGTGTTGGGCAAAGATGTCCAAGATGAGCATGGTGCGGTCGATGACCTTGGTATTGAGCGCGCGCTCTAATGCCGTGAGCTGGCCGGGGTTCAGCTCACCATCGCACACGACGGTATCGGCGCCGGTGGCCTCGACGATATCGTGGAGCTCTTTGACCTTGCCCGAGCCGATGAAAGTACCAGGATCCGGTTTATCGCGCTTTTGGTAGATCATTTCGACCACGTCCGCGCCGGCGGTTTCGGTCAGGGCGGCCAGCTCATCCATCGTGGCCTCGACCTCCGCTACGGTGCCTTCGGTCCACACGCCCACGAGGATGACGCGCTCGAGGCGCAGTTTTCGGTATTCCACCTCGTAGCCATCGGTGGTGTCCTCGGCGCGGATGGAGGTCTCGCGGGTAACGCGGCGGAAGGCGTTGCGCTCGGCCAAATCTAGATCGCCGCTGGTCGGCGTGGTTTCCTGTGGGGTATCCGCGTGGTCGCGGAAGGCCTGGGCGAGAAGTTCGTCCTTGCTCGCGGAGCTATCAGAATTCTGCGGGGAAAATTTGTTCATATTGCAATCTATTTTGGCACGTTAGGCGGCAAAACGGGAATTGCGGTTTCCGGGCTTACTGGACAAAGCGATACAATGGTGCCTATGGAAACGACGCAGGCTAGGCCAACGACTACTACCCAGAAGAAGAATACCGAGATGCAGGCGATCGGCCTGGATTTCGAACGCTGGCAGGACGCGGTCGAGGCAGCCATCGCCACGGACCGCCTTGCCGTAACCGGTGAGGTGCGCGGCGGCCAGCTCATCCAATACGGCGATCCTTCGGGTGCCCAACTTAATATCTTGGCGGTTGAGCCCTACGCCACCTTTATCGGTTTCGATGCGGTTACGCAGGGTTTTGCCCACGTGGAGATGTTTAATGACGTGCTGGCGATCATGGATATCATCGATCCGTTCGGCACGCCGCTGGCGCAGGTCACGGCGAACCTCGCGCAGGGACCGTTGTTGGCAGAAGAACCGCGGCAGGAATGGCAGCAGGTATCGCTGACCGCCATGGGTCTTGATATCACCACCTACGAGTCCCCGGCCGCATTCGAAGCCGAAACCGGCGAGTACCCCGCCCTTTTTGAATCCGAAGGCGCCCGCGTCATCGCTTCGGGCTCGGGCGCACAGGCCCCCACTCCTGCGGCCACCTTTGCCGCCCGGGTGATGGAAGCCGAATGGCGCACCAATGAACTCACCGGCGAAAAGTTCGCGCACCTCGTCATGGACGGGCTATTCCCCTTCGATCTCTGCCTGCCAGCGGACCGTGGCGAATTGCCGGCCAAGGATACCGTGATTTCCGGTACGGCCCTGCTCACCGCCGCTATTGACATGCCGTCCGGCGGCTGCGGTGATGGCGGATGCGGATCCGGCGGTTGCGGCTGCGGTGGGCACTAAATTTTTAGGCCATGGCATTCCATAACGATCCGCAAAACCGGAGGACACTTGTCTTTATCCTCTTGGTCCTTTGCGCGATCGCGATTGTTGCCACGTTAAAACTGCCCGGCCTCATCATCGCCGCCATGCTGGTGGGCGCGGGGTGGTTTATGCTGCGCACGCGCCCCGATACCGCGGAACGAAGGGCCTTGCGCAGTTCTATTTCCCTCTCGGCGGACGATATCCAGGACGTCATCGCCGAATTCGAGGAATTCGAAACCTCCACAGAGGCGGAGCCACTGGCGGATCGCACGCTGTATCGGCCGGCACTGCTCGACCTCGACTGCTCCCACCCCGCCATCGATGCGTTCCACTACGAATTAGCCGGGGCGCGCCGCTTCCTCCGCCGCCTCAATGTCAGAATCCACGCCCACGGCATGCGCACGCAGGACTTAGAAGCCCTCCTCCGCGTCACCGATGAACGTGCCCGCGAGCTGAAAGAATCCTGGCTGGCGGCCCGCCGCGCGGCCTTCCAGCTCGGCCCGGATTACCGCACGCGACAGATCGACGACGGAAACTAACGCCTCTACAAGCTCGTTTCGCCCGTAGCCACGATGGCGGACGGGCCCGTCAACCGCGTGCCGTTGTCATAAACCTCGACGGTGACCTCGCCGCCAGGAACGTGGACATGGACGGTGCCGAGGGCTTGGGCGGCATCGGCAAGCGCGGCGGTAGCTGCCGCAACCGTGCCCGTGCCACAAGACTGCGTCTCCCCAACCCCGCGCTCGAAGACGCGCATATGCACGTGTCCCTCCCGCAGCGGGGTAACCAGCTCAAAGTTCACGCCACCCGGGAAGAAGGACTCATCGTAGACCGGCGCCGTGAGTTCCTTGGTAGCCAAAGCTTCCGGTTCCAGGCCTGGAATGACGGCCGCAAGGTGCGGGTTGCCCATATCCACCCCGAGGCCGGCGTAGGACTCACCGCCTACGGAGGCCGTAGACACCCCGGTCACGCGCGCGGGCCCCATCTCCACAGTGACGCTAGCGGCAGTGGCATCGCAGGAATGCACCGTTACCTGCTTGGCGCCCGCCCGGGTGCCGATGGTGAATGCGTCCTCGCCAACCAAGTCGTGCGAGCGCAACCAATGGGCAAAGACGCGGGTGCCGTTGCCGCACATTTCCGCCACGGAGCCATCGGCGTTGCGGTAATCCATGAACCAATCGGCAGCATCCACCCCGTCCGGCAAGGCCGCCAGCTCGCCCGCGTCCACGAGGGCGCCGGCGCGAACCACCCGCAGCAGGCCATCGCCGCCGATTCCTGCCCGGCGGTCACACAGCGCCGCCACGCGATCCGGTGAGAGCGGCGTTTTGGCGTCGAAGTCTTCTACGATGACGAAGTCATTTTCAGTTCCATGGCCTTTGGCAAATTTCATACCCTCTACCCTAGCGCCGCAGCACATACAAAGCCTCGGCGGTAGTATCGCCCGCGGCATCGAGCCAGGTAATGCGCTTATCGCGGTTGAACCAGGAACGCTGGCGGCGCACGTACCGGCGGGTGCCAGTAATAGTGCGCTCTACCGCATCCTCCCACGTCAGCTCGCCGCGCTGGGCTTGTAGCACCTGTGCATAGCCAATGGCGCGGCCGGCGGTGGAATCGGCCACAAGCCCCTTGTCCTGCAGGCGCTCGACTTCCTCGACGAGGCCTTGCTCAAACATGAGGCGCGTGCGCTTTTCGATGCGCGGGTTTAACCACTCGCTATCGGTGCGCAGCCCCAGCAGCTTGGTTCCCCACCGGGGCGGGCCATTTTTCGGCGGCTGGCTGGCCTTGAAGGGCTTGCCGGTCAGCTCGATGACCTCCAGCGCCCTGACGGTGCGGCGGGGGTCTTTGTCCTCAATGATTGCGGCTGCGGCTGGGTCGACGCGCGCCAACTCGGCGTGGAGGGCGTCGGTTCCGATATCGGCGCGGCGGGCCTCGTATTTGGCCCGCACCTGCGGATCGGTGGGCGGGAATTGCCAATCATCCACCAATGCCTGGGCATAGAGCATGGATCCACCGACGAGGATGGGCGTCTTGCCGCGGGACATGATGTCCTCGATATCGCGCAAGGCCGCCTGCTGATAGCGCGCCACGGAAGCGGTCTCCGTCACGTCCCAGACATCGAGCTGGTGGTGCGGAATTCCTTCGCGCTCTGCGGGGGAAAGCTTCGCGGTGCCGATATCCATGCCGCGGTATAGCTGCATGGAATCGACATTGACCACTTCCCCATCCAGTTCATGGGCTAGGGCCAGCCCGAGGGCGGATTTGCCTGAGGCGGTGGGGCCAACTACTGCGATGGGGCGCATGTTACCTCCCAGCCAGCTACGTAGCGTCCGACCCCGAGGGTGGCATCTGTCGCCCGCACCTGCGCGCGCTTAGGTGCGCAACCGGAAAGCTCCAACCAGAGCTCCGGCTCTTCCACGCCGCGTTGCTTAAGCCACTCGGCATCGCTGCTTGCCGATGCCCCCATCAACACCTCCTCGCACCACCGGTGCGTCTCCTGCGCGCCGGGGATAAGGGCCAGCGGTGCCCTCTCGGTAAGGCCCGCGCTGCCGTCTGCGACCACGATGGTAAGGACCTTTGGGGCTGGTGTACCCAGGTAATCGCGGCTATCGCGAACCGTTATCTGTGGGACCGTGGATAAGACGTAGTGGGCCATGATCTCTGGCAGGTAGTTTCCGGCGCCCACGTGCACTTGGTCGGCTCCCCAGGCGCGCAGGCTTCCGGTATGGCGGGTATGCCACCGTGGGGAGCGGGATCCAATAATTTCTGCCTCACTAATGCCGGCGGCAGCGGCTTCGACCGCGAGCGTGCGCGCCGCCGCGAGCAGTGCCCGCGAGGCGGCGTCGTTGGGGGCTAGCTCGACTGCCAGCGCCGGCGAGGCGGGCATAACCATGAGATTGAACATTATTCCTCTATACTATCTACCCAAGTGGAGGTAATTAAATAGATTCTAGGCACACATCGATTTTTCGCGGTAATGTAACCAGTGATTTCATCCGGCAGCCGTGACGCGCGGCGATATATGTCTAGGAGGGCTTTCCATGTCTCCCACCCCAACCCCAGGTTCCATGCCCAAGAAGGGCCCCCGCCCCACAGCCAAGCCCGTGCCCGTGCAATCTCCGAGCAAGAACGATCCGGCCAAGTGGGGGCGCGTCGATGCCGATGGGTCCGTCTTCGTTTCCGCCCCCGAGGGCGAGCGCAAGATTGGGGAATGGCAGGCAGGTTCTGCGCAGGAAGGCCTCGAGCACTTCGGCGCCCGCTATGACGACCTAGCCACCGAGATCGAGCTCCTAGAGGCTCGCCTGCGCGCCAACCCCAGCGAGGCCGCAGGAATCAAGCAAACCGCCGCCGAACTCCGCGAGACCCTGCCTACCGCTGCGGTCATTGGCGATATCGCGGCGCTGGATCGCCGCCTCGCGGCGGTTATTGATCACTCCGTTGTGGCCGGTGAACAGGCGCAGGCGGAGCGGGAAAAGCGCCGGCAGGATGCGATTGCGGCGAAGGAAAAGCTCGCCGCCGAGGCTGAAGAGATTGCCGAGAATTCCACCGAGTGGAAGGCCGCCGGCGACCGCATCCGCGCCATTTTGGAAGAGTGGAAGCAGATTAAGGGCATCGATAAGAAGACCGATGACGGCCTGTGGAAGCGCTATTCGCGCGCCCGCGATTCCTTTAATCGGCGCCGCGGTTCGCACTTTGCGGATCTCGATCGCGCCCGTGCTGCGGCGCGGAAGAAGAAGGAAGAGCTGGTCGAGCGCGCTGAAGCCATCCAGGACTCCACCGATTGGGGTCCCACCGCCCGCGCCTACCGCGATCTCATGGCGGAGTGGAAGGCGGCTGGCCGCGCCCCACGCGAGGTCGATGACCAGCTGTGGGCGAAGTTCCGCGCCGCCCAGGACCGCTTCTTCGATGCCCGCAATGCCGTCAACGACGAGCGGGACCGCGAGTTCGCCGAAAACGCCAAGGCAAAGGACGCGTTGCTTGCGGAATACGACAGCCTAATCGACCCATCGCAAAGCATGGACAAGGCCAAGGCTAAGCTGCGCGAGCTGCAGGAAAAGTGGGAGGAAATCGGCTTTGTGCCCCGCAACCAAATCCGCGAGTACGAATCCAAGATTGAACAGCTAGAAAAGCGCGTCACCCAGGCGGAGGAATCCGAATGGCGTCGCACCGACCCCGAAGCGCAGGCCCGCGTGGCCCAGTTCCAGGCCAAGGTGGAAGACTTCAAGGCCCAGTCCGCGGCCGCGGAAGCTAAGGGCAAGGAGAAGAAGGCCGCGGAGCTGCGCGCGCAGGCGGAGCAATGGCAGGAATTCGCCGATGCCGCTGCCAATGCCGTCAACGATAAATAGTGCACCTCGTTCAGATTGCGCGCCCAACCCAGATAGCCGAGGATGAACCGGCGGATTGCATCCGATCGTTTGTTTTCTGGGCAAACCTTGCGGCGCAGGAAGCCAGCGGGGATGCAGCGGCCTCGACCTCGCCTAGCCGCGTGGTGCACCGCCTGCAGGGTTCGGGCGAATCGCAGACCTACCTTTTCGCCGTGGTCGATGGGCCGGCGACGCTTGGGCCCGTCTCCGAGCTTGGTCTGCCGCAAATTCCAGCCACTGCACCGAGTCCAGAGCTGGACTACGTGGGATTTATCCACATCAGCCTCCCGCTTTTAGAGGAGCGGAATGCCGCGGAAATCGAGTGCGTCCTCTGCGATCTGCCACTGCCCGGAGAACCCCTTGATGCCAAGAGGCAGAAGGTGGCTACCTGGATGGGAGATACAGCATTAAAAATCACCCAGCAGCTCGGCCGTAGCGTGGCGCACGCGGGCCTGCTGCACCCGCCGGAGACTTCGCCGGAGTACGACGCGATGGCGGAGGTCTATCAATCCTTAGGCTTTACGCAGCGCCATAGCGAGCGACAACTAGCCATCGATATTCCAGAACAGCCGGCTGCTGCCCTCTTTCCGCCCGGGCTTTCGGCCGCGGTATGGCAGGACTATGCCATACCGGAAGAGCATATCGACGATGTCATGCGCCTTTTAACGGTCGCGTCCGCGGATGCCGATACCGGCACCCTGTCCACCGAGCCCATCGTGTGGTCCAGGCAGCGGTTGGAAGAGGCGCACCAACGCCTGCGTTCGCGGCGCGGGCATACGCTGCTCGTTGCGCTCATTGATGACGCCGGCGACATCGTGGCGCTCACGGAACTGGCGCGGCACGAGGCGGCGGATCCGGAGGTGTGCGAATGGACTCTTACCGTCACCGACCGTGACCACCGCCGGCAAGGCTTGGCGCAATTAGCTAAGCTCACTGCCCTGCACGAGGTCAACGGAGCGTGGCCACAGGTGCGCCGCTGCTACTGTTCCGTCGCCGCCGGCGATGGTGCTATGAACGCGCTATACGCGCGGCTCGGAGCGCGGGAAATCTCCCAATCCTCTGCCTGGGAGCTGCACCTTTAGCCTTCGTGCTGGTGGCGGTGACGCTCGGCGGCCTTTTTCCGGCGGTCATCGACAAGCATCTCCTGCGGCTGCGGGGACGCAATATCGGACTGGATTTTTCCTACCTCATCCAGCTGGCCCGCCGAAGCGCGGACCTTTTCCTCGGCCGCGCGTTGCTCTGGGCTGCGGCGCAGGGCGACGAGGCTAAAGCCCAAGAAGGCCAAAAAAGTGGCGAGCATGCCCACCCACATGCCGATGGCCGGGGCATCCGCGGTGGAGCCACGGTACCAAAAGCCCCACAGGTTAACGAAGAATGAAACCGTCACCATCATCCACGCAATCAGCCCGAGGGTGGCGCGGCGGGTGAGCAGGGTTGCAGTCGTCAGCACGCCCACGCCGAGTAGCGCGAGCCACGCAGAGACGGTTTCCATCAGCGAGATCTTTACCCCGCCGTCGGTGGTGCCGAAACTGAGAGCCTGCCACCCGTGGGCAGAGCCGGCATAAGGAACGATGAGGTAGACAATATAGGCCGCCACAGCGATCCACAGCGTCAGCTTCTGCCCACGCAAATCCATGGTTTGTGCTGCTCGGCGCTCCGCCTGTGCCGCCTCCTGGGCGGCGGTGGTGGTATTTCGCTCTCTCATGGCACCCTAGCCTACTCCCCCGGTTAGCAGCCGCAGGAATCCGCTGCGGCAGCGCTTGCAGGCTTGCCGATGCCCGGCAGCCCCAAGCCCACCCCGATGGGAGCGGTAGTGGGGGTTTGACCCGCCGCCGACATGTCGCCGGCCTTGGTGCGGGTGTGGGTGGCTACTGCGGCATCGGCAAGCAAGAAGAACGAACCGGCACCGGTGACCTTGGTGCGCACGACGTCGCCGGGGCGAATCTCAGCGGAGATATCCGCGCCGTTGTCGTCGATAGGGCTAAAGTGCACGAGGCGCCCATCGCGAGCGCGACCCGACATGCGGTGGGTCTCGTCGTTCTTGCGCCCGCCTTCTGCCTGGACCAAAAGCTCTACCTCCGTGCCCACGAGCTTCTGGTTGTCTTCTGCCTGGATGCTATCCTGCAGCGCAACGAGCCGCTCGAAGCGGTCCTGAACGACTTCCTTGGGAACCTGGTTTTCCATCTCCGCCGCAGGGGTGCCAGGGCGCGGGGAATACTGGAAGGTAAACGCCGAAGCGAAGCGGGCGCGGCGGACCAAGTCCATGGTGTCCTGGAAATCCTCTTCGGTCTCGCCTGGGAAGCCGACGATGATATCGGTGGTAATCGCAGCGTTCGGAATCTTCTCGCGGACCTCATCAAGGATGCGCAAGAACTTCTTCGTGCGATAGGAGCGGCGCATGTCCTTTAAGACCTTATCCGAGCCGGATTGCAGCGGCATGTGCAGCTGCGGGCACACGGCAGGGGTTTCCGCCATGGCGTCGATGACATCCGAGGTAAACTCGGCCGGGTGCGGGGAGGTAAACCGCAAGCGTTCGAGACCTTCAATCTTTCCCACCTCGCGCAGCAGCTTTGAGAAAGCGAAACGATCGCGCGGCATTTCTGGATCGGCGAAATTCACGCCGTAGGCGTTGACGTTTTGGCCCAGCAAGGTGACCTCAGAGACGCCCTGATCTACCAGCGCTTGTACCTCGGCCAGGATATCGCCCGGCCGGCGGTCCTCTTCCTTGCCGCGCAGGGAGGGAACGATGCAGAACGTGCAAGTGTTATTGCAGCCCACGGACACCGATACCCAACCCGCGTAGGCGGATTCGCGCTTAGCGGGCAATACCGAGGGAAACGCCTCTAGCGAATCGACGATCTCTACTTGGGCTTCCTCATTGTGGCGGGCGCGCTCGAGGAGGGTTGGCAATGCGGCCATATTGTGGGTGCCGAAGACGGCATCCACCCACGGTGCATTATCAAGAACGGTGTCCTTATCCTTTTGCGCAAGGCACCCGCCCACGGCAATTTGCATGCCTGGGTGGTTCTCCTTCGTCTTTTTCAATGCGCCCAGCGTGCCGTAAAGGCGCTTGTCGGCGTTTTCGCGGACTGCGCACGTGTTAAAGACGACGAGATCCGGCTCCGTGGCCTCGTCTGCGGCCGCGTAGCCAGCTTCCTCCAGCAGACCAGAGATGCGCTCAGAATCGTGCACATTCATCTGGCAGCCGAAGGTTCGGACTTCATAGGTACGGGTTTCAGGAATTGTCTGCTCCACGTCGGCATAGTTTAGCCATCACCCAGAACAACTCATAACCGTCGCTGCTAGGCGCCCGTGAAGGCAGCCAGGTGGGTTCGAGTGCGCGTGGTGCGGCGCTTGGGGGCACGTGCGCGAGTACCTAGGTTGGAGTCCACACGGCGCTCAACCCCCATCGCGGGTTTTAAGGAGAAGCCAGCTCCTCGCAACGCTCCTCGAGGGCGCTAATGGCAATGCGCAAAGACATCCCCTCGTTGAACCCACGGCGTGCCAATACACCTACGATCCTGCGCAGCGCCTTATCTCTTTCCTTCCTGTCCGCAGGAACGGCTTTTAGGCTGCGCGCCTTCTTTTCCGCCAAAGCTCGGGCCATAGCTTCTTCATCAGCGGCATCTATTTGCTCGAGGGCTTCATCTCTATCTGGTTGGCTGACGCCTTTGTCTCGGAGCTCGCGGTCGAGGACGCTGCGCGATTTTCCTCGCCGCTTATGCCGCTGCCGCACCCATTCGGCGGCAAAGGCAGCATCATTGATAAGTCCCGCATGGGCTAAGTCATCGAGGACATCTTCCACCACTTCAGCGTCGAATTCGGCCTGCACTAAGCGGTCATACAATTCCTGGCGGGACCGCGAACGCTGGTCGAGCAAGCCCAAGGCGCGGAAGCGAACCTTGGACTTTGCCTCTTCGGCCTCCCGATCAAAAAGCCCGCCCCCGGCTTCTCCTTTTTCATAGGCGGCAAGCGCTTGGCGGAGTTGCTCTAGTTTTTCAGGGGCGGGTTTATTCATAGTGCGGGTTATAAGCGGTGGGATTGCAGGTGGACAGGGTTAGTCGTCATCGAAGTCGACGTTTGGGACCAAATCTACGGATTCGTCCGTCAATGGGTCATCGGAGCCGGGGACATCCATGGCGGTAGCTTCTTCACCATTCGCCGCCTCTTCCCCGATGCCGAGCTTCTGGAAGATCTTCTTTTCGATCTCGTTGGCAAGGTCAGGGTTGTCCTTCAAGAAGGAACGGGCCTTCTCCTTGCCTTGTCCCAGTTGATCGCCTTCATAGGTAAACCAGGAGCCGGACTTGCGGATAAAGCCGTTTTCTACACCGAGATCAATGATGGAGGACTCCCGAGAAATACCCTCGCCATACATGATGTCGAACTCGGCGATCTTGAACGGTGGGGACACCTTATTCTTTACCACCTTGAGTTTGGTGCGGTTACCAATGGCGTCTTGACCATCCTTCAGGGTCTGGATACGGCGGATATCGCAGCGCACGGAGGAGTAGAACTTCAACGCCTTACCACCGGTCGTGGTCTCTGGGGAACCGAACATCACACCAATCTTTTCGCGCAGCTGGTTGATGAAGATTGCGGTGGTACCGGAGTTGTATAGCGCACCCGTCATCTTGCGCAAGGCCTGGGACATAAGGCGGGCTTGCAGGCCCACGTGGCTATCGCCCATCTCGCCTTCGATTTCCGCCTTCGGGGTCAGCGCCGCCACGGAGTCCACCACGATGATGTCGATGGCGCCGGAGCGCACCAGCATATCCGCGATTTCCAGGGCCTGTTCACCGGTATCCGGCTGGGATACGAGGAGGTTATCGGTATCGACGCCTAGCAGGCGTGCATATTGGGGGTCGAGGGCGTGCTCGGCATCGATAAACGCTGCAATGCCGCCGTCTTTTTGCGCCGAGGCAATTGCGTGCAATGCCACCGTCGTCTTACCGGAGGACTCTGGACCATAGATTTCTACAATTCGACCGCGCGGAAAGCCGCCGATACCCAGCGCCACGTCGATTGCCGTGTTGCCGGAGGAAATGGCCTTGATGGGCGGCCGGTTATCATCGCCCAAGCGCATAACGGCGCCTTTGCCATAATCCTTTTCGATCATGGCCATAGCGGCATCGAGCGCCTTCTGGCGGTCATCTCCCTTGGTTGCGGCTGAGGATGATTTCTTTTTCGCTGCCATTGTTATAAATCCTTATCTCGTACGACGCTGCGTGAACACTTAAATTAGACTGCTGCAGAACCCGAAATGGTTCCGACCTCAATGCAATCCCACTGTAGTCGCCCACACCGACACCCCAACTAGAGTACATACATCTGTTCGAATATCGAAAATGGACACGCCTTTTCGGCTTCTCTCAGACCCTATAACGTTGGGTAATCTACGCCGAGACGGCGCTCTTGGGGGACATCGAAGTCATCGCACAGCCCTATCCATACACGGCGAGGATCGACGCCGCGTTCGATAAGCTCATCCGGCGTTCCATTGAGCGCAGATAAAACATGCGAATGGCTAATCCACGCCCCTTTTGATTCGCCAAATTCATCCACAACCAATTGGTGGTACTCCGTCAATCGCATGCGCGCAATCCTACCCACCACCACGGAAATTATTCCAAAACCTTTACCAGAACTCCAAAAATGCCCTCCTTGAACAACGTTCAAATACGCATGTCTACAGCGTCTTTATCCAAGATGCTAATCTTTTTCCATGCAGAAGAACTCCGTGGCAACCACCATTGCTTATGTTGCGGTATTTACCGCCCTCGTTATCGTTTTAGCCTTCGTTTCTATCCCCGTAGGCACCGCCGGCGTCCCCATCGTCTTGCAAAACGCCGCACTCATTTTGGCCGGCCTCATCTTGGGCGGAAAACGCGGCGGCTACGTTGGACTCCTATTCCTCTTTATTGGTTTGGCATTGCCCATTTTGGCAGGCGGTGGCACCACGCTCCGGGCGCTTGCCGGCCCTACCGTGGGATACATCATCGGATACGTGCTCTCCCCTATCGCCGCCGGCGCCATTGCTTACCGCGCTCCACGCGGAAAGGGCGGCATGACCGTGGTTCTCGCTATCGCAGCCATCGTTGGCCTCTTGGTGCAGTACACCTGTGGCGCCATCGGCCTGATGCTTCGCTCCGGGCTGGATGTAGGCCCGGCCATCGCGGCGCAAGGCCCGTTCGTCCTCGTTGACACCGCAAAGCTCATCGTGGCCGTCATCATCGCCGTTGGTGTTCACTCCGCATTCCCCGACCTGATGGGTAAGAAGGCCTCCTAGTGCCCACCATCGACTTTTCCTCGGTAACGGTAGCTTTCGATGAGACGGTGGTCCTTGATGACATCAACCTGACTTTAAGCGAGCAGCGGATCGGCGTCATCGGTCAAAATGGCGGCGGAAAGTCCACGCTGACCCGGCTTATCAATGGCCTGGGTGAGCCCACTGCGGGCACCGTAACCGTCGACGGCATAAATCCCAGCGAACAGGGCAAAAAGGTGCGCGAAAAGGTGGGGTTCGTATTTTCTGATGCCGAAAATCAGATTGTCATGCCCAACGTGCGCGATGACATCGCTTTTTCCCTGCGCCGTTTCAAGCTGCCTAAGACCGAGCGCACTGCGCGAGTCGACGCCGCCCTAGAGCGGTTCGGGCTTCTAGACTTTGCCGAGCGCTCCCCTCACACCCTATCTGGTGGACAGAAACAATTGCTCGCCCTGGCCGCCGTGCTGGTCATCGACCCAGTGCTCATCATCGCAGATGAGCCAACGACGCTGCTTGACCTCCGCAATCGTGACCGCATAAAGCGCGAGTTCGCACAGCTCGACCAGCAGCTCATCGTGGTTACTCACGATCTGGAATTTCTTTTGGACTTCGATCGCGTCATTTGCATCGATGACCACAAGGTTGCCGCCGATGGCGCTCCCCAGGAGGTCATCAATTTTTACCGAGACCTCATGGCACAGCGTCCGCTCTAGAAAGCCCAACCAATGACTCGACGCAGAACCAATATTCCGCTTTCCGTGTACGTTCCGGGCACGACGGTAATCCACCGGATGAAACCGAGCTGGAAGATACTCATACTGCTGGTATTCATCCTGGTTACCAGCATCTTTTTCAGCTCTTTGCCGTGGGCTGGCGGTGCGGTGATCGCTGCAGCGTTGACGTACATCATCGCCCGCATTCCCCCACGGATTGCCTGGAGCCAACTCTGGCCGCCCCTAATAATCCTCATTCCCCTTGCCGGGTTCCAGTGGTGGGCGAAGGACTTTGACTACGCCGCGGTGATGTTCCTCAACATCTTGGCCGCCATGATCCTGGCCTTCTTATTGACGCTCACCTCGACGATCGATGCGATCATGGAGTCCCTGGAAGAATCCCTCCAGCCGCTTAATCGTTTCGGCGTCCCAGTAGAAAACATCAGCTTGGCGATGTCCCTGACAATCCGCCTCATCCCCCTCATGTTCGAAACGGTCTATGAGGTTCTCGATGCCCGCAAGGCACGCGGCGCTGGATTCTCCCCCTCGGCGTTTGTCACTCCCGTCATCATCCGCTCCATCCGACGCGCCCGCGCCATTGGCGAAGCCCTCCAAGCCCGCGGCGTCGGCGACTAAGTCAACTAAGGCATTTGCCCGACTAGCACAAAAGCCTCCGCCTTCCCCACCGTTCAGAGCGGATAAGGAAGGATCGAAGGCTATTGTGCGGTTAGTGCTATGACGACGAACGCGGAATCAGGGTGTTACTCTCCGCGCAGCTCGCGCAGACGGGCCTGGACTGCATCGTCATTCGACGTCGGCTGTGCGGCCTGATCCGCAGCGGAGCCAGAGCCCTTATTTCCCTCGATGGCCTCAGTTCGGTTTCCTTCCACCGACTTCGTCGAGTTCATCTCACTACGGATTTGCTCCAAGCGAGAATGGCCGGCCATCTGAACGCCTGCCTGCTGCACCTCAGCCATCCGGTTTTCGACGGAGTTTTCCGCCAATTCCGCCTGCCCCAGAGCCTTGGAGTAACGGCGCTCGATTTTATCGCGCACGGAATCAAGCGAAGGCGTGTTTCCGCCGGCCGATAGCTCGTTCATGGAGTTCAAAGACTCGGAAACCTTTTCCTGCATCTTTGCCTGCTCCAGCTGCGATAGCAGCTTCGAACGCTCGTCAACCTTTTGGCGCAGGGCAGCATTATTACGTTCTACAGCGCGCTTTGCCTGCTCAGCCTGTTGCAATGCCTGGTCATGGAGCTTCTTCGTGTCCTCTACAGACTCTTCTGCAGTCACCAACTGAGCGGCAAAGGCCTCGGCGGCGTTCTCATACTCCACGGCCTTGCTCTCATCACCATTGGCGCGTGCCTTATCTGCAAGCTCCAGCGCCTGGCGGGTATTGCCCTGCAGCTTTTCGACCTCGGCTAGGCGTCGGTTAAGTTGCATCTCCAGCTGGCGTTGATTGCCAATAACCGCCGCAGCTTGCTGCGATAGCTCTTGATGCTGACGTTGGGCATCTTCGATGGCCTGCTCAATCTGCACTTTCGGATCGGCATTCTCTTCGATTTTATTATCGAACAGTGCCATGAGGTACTTCCAACCCTTAACAAATGGATTCGCCATTATGCTCTAGACCTTTCTAAGGAATGTGGGAATGCGTCGCGTTGTCGTGTTCATAGTAACCCAACGCCTAGGGCTCTGCCGCCACTAATCGCAGGTATCCACCGCGTCTACTCTCTCTTAAGAGTCGCGCACGCGTTAAAGCTCAGAAGCAGCTGGCGCGGTATGCGCGAGCTCTTCATCCATCGACGGCAGCGCCATGTAACCGGCAGCCTCGATCAGGACGTCCGACACAGAGGCATCAAGCGCGTGGCACACGGAGGCCAGTAGCTCAGAAGAAACTTCCTTGCGGCCTCGCTCGAGCTCCGACAAGTAGCCCGGTGACACGCGGGCGACGCTAGCCAATTCGCGCAGGGTAACTGACTTATCCGCGCGGAATGCGCGCAGAGTCAAGCCCAATGCTTCACGCAATAATGGCTCGGGGGCACGGGCAGGTTGTGGCGCCGATGGTGCCGCTGCCGCAGGTTCCGCGGCAGTCTGCGCCGAGTGGTCGAGGACTGCTGTAGAAATGTTCATCGTAAGTTTTAACGCTCCTTCGATGAAATTTGTTCCCCACTGGTAGGAAATTTTTTGATGATCGCACCAAGTTGGGCGATCGCAACTCCTACCGTGGCCTTTCTAATTTGGTTTCGTTCAGTGCCCAAGTCACGCAAGCAAAAAGACTGCGCTATGCGCCCGGCGGAATAGATTCCTAAAAATACCGTGCCGGGTTCTTTTCCTTCTTGTTTATCGGGCCCAGCGACGCCGGTAAGCCCTAAACCCCAATCCGCCCCGGTTTCCGCAGCAGCGGCGCGAGCCATATCAACTGCAGTTTCGCCAGAGACGACGCCTACGCGCTCGATCTCTGAGACTGGTTTGTCCAGAAAGTGAGATTTCACCTCGGTGGCATAGGTGATAAGGCCACCGCGCAAGACGGCAGACGCGCCTGGCACCGAAGCGATAGTAGCGCTGGCTAAGCCGGCAGTCAGCGATTCGCACAAGGCCACGGTCTCGTGGCGCTCTGTTAATAAGGCAACGAGGTCAGATTCTGTAAAGGTCATTGCGTTTAGCTATTTTGCTTTTGTCCATCGATGAGATACTGCACGCCGGTAATGACCGTTACCACGACGGCCATCCACATGATGAAGGAGGTAGGAATATCCATCCACGAGGGAAGCGGCCACAAATATAGACCCACGGCGAAGGACTGCAGGACGGTCTTTAGCTTGCCGCCTTTAGAGGCTGGGACGACTTTTCCGCGGCGCAACAGGGCCATGCGCCAGATGGTGATGCCGAATTCGCGAATCAAAATAATGACGGTGACCCAGACCGAAAGCTGATCGACGATATTGAGGCAGACAAGCGCTGTGGTCATGAGCGCTTTATCAGCAATGGGGTCGGCAATCTTGCCAAAATCGGTAATCAACCCGCGGGCGCGGGCAATATCGCCATCGAGCTTATCCGTGAGCATTAAGGCGGCGAAGACGCCGAACGACCACCACTGATGGCCGCCGATGACCAGCCATGCAAAGACCGGAATGAAAACGATACGCAGGCAGGTGAGGAAATTTGGCAGATTCCAATTAGAGACCTGCGGATTCACTTCCGAGGACTGCGCTGACTGTGCTCCGGGTTGATTCACCCTATACATACTACCCGCTTGGGTAATGGTCTCGCGGCACACTCCCCCGAGAATTTATACTGTCCGGTATGAAATTTTTTGCAGTCAATTATGAATACAACCCAGCCAACCCAGAGATAGCGAAGGTCCGCCCGGCCCACCGCGAGTTCACCGGGAAACTATTTGATGAGGGCACCATCGTGGCCTCGGGACCGTTCACGGATTCCCAAGGCGGCGCGCTCATCATTGTGCGCTTTGACGATGATGACACCGAGGTAGCCGATGTCATCCAGCTGATGAACGATGATCCCTTCTATCAAGAAGGCTGCCTCCAGGGCCGCAGCTTCCGCGAGTGGAATCCGGTTAAAGCCCGCTTCTAGGCTCTCTCCCCTAGTTGGGTAGGTCTTCCTTGGACAGATCCTCGGCCCTGCCCAGGTAATCGCCGCGCGTATTGCGCACGATCTTATTTCCTTCCTCGTCCCAGTCGTAGTGGTTGTGGGATACAGCCACTACGCCTTGGGTTTTATCGCGCATGTTCTTGATAACCGATGCAAGAACCGTGATGACCAAGACTCCAACGATAACCACCAGCGAGCCGATCGTGGAGATTTCTGGCACGGATTCAATGTTGTCGCCGCCATTGATAAACGGCAGGTTATTCTCGTGCAACGCGTGGAAGAGCAGCTTGATGCCGATGAAGCCCAAGATAATGCCCAGGCCATAAGGCAGGTAGACGAGGCGGTCCAAGAGGCCATCGATAAGAAAGTACATTTGGCGCAGGCCCATCAGCGCGAATGCGTTGGTGGTAAAAACCAAAAACGCCTCTGAGGTAATGCCGTAGATTGCCGGAATGGAATCGAAGGCAAACATGACATCGATAAGCCCAATGGAAACCAGGGCGACGAATAGCGGCGTAAAGGCGAACCTGCCCTTCTTAGAGCCATTATCCACGCGGTGGGTGAGCTTATCCCCGTGGTACTGCGGGGTAACATCTACGGCCTTGCGCACGAGCTTGATGATGGCCATATCGTTCGGGTTGGTCTCCGGCGCGTCCCGAATCTCATCGATGACCAACTTGATGGCGGTGTAGAGCAGGAAGATGGCGAAGAGGTAGAAGATATCGGACCACGCCGCGATAACCGCCGCGCCCAACAGGATGAATACGAGGCGGAAGACGAGGGCGATAATGATGCCGATGAGCAACACCTTTTGCTGGTACTTGCGCGGGATTTTAAAGGATCCCATGATAAGCGCAAATACGAAGAGGTTATCCACGGAAAGCGCCTGCTCTGTGACATAACCGGTAAAGAATTGGATGCCGTGCTCGTGGCCCCACACGGCCCACACGACGCCGCCAAAAACTACGGCGACGCAAATATAGAAAAGGGTCCACAGGCCCGACTCTTTCAGGGTGGGCTCATGTGGACTGCGCACGTGAGAATAAAAGTCGAATATAAAAAAGGCTAAAATCACCGCACCGGTAACCAGCCACACCCACAATGGGACGTTCATCGCGAGATCCCTCCGGTCGAATTTACTTTAAGAAAGTGACCGGAGGTCTCCCCCGCCCAGCGGATATTCCTCGCTGGGCCGACACGACCGGGAGCGTACAGCTACCGTGTTGACGATCTATGCCGAATGTGGGGTACTCCCCTCCAAGACCGTGACCATCTTACACTACTTAGAACGCCCCGGACGATGGGTTATAGGTCGCTTGCACCGTCCGCGTATCGGAATCGGGCGAGTCGGGGGCATCGGAAAGAGCGGAATCTGCGGAATCACCGGCATCATCGTCTTCTTCCTGGTTCATCTCGTCCTGGATTTCCTTGGGGGCATCGGCAGGGTCGGCACCCTTAATCATCCACAGGATGGTGTCGAGCTCTTCTGGCTTCACCAGCACCTCGCGCGCCTTGGAGCCTTCCGATGGCCCGACAACGCCGCGCGATTCCATCAGGTCCATCAGGCGGCCGGCCTTGGCAAAGCCGATGCGTAGCTTGCGCTGCAGCATTGAGGTGGAACCCAGCTGGGCCGTCACCACAAGCTCGACGGCCTCGAGGAGGTCATCCATGTCCTTGCCGATGTCATCGTCGATCTCCTTCTTCGCCTCAGACTGCTTTTCCTCGGTCACGCCCTCGGTGTAGTTCGGGGCGGCCTGGGATTTAGCGGCCTCGACGACATCCATGACCTCGTCATCGGAAACGAATGCACCCTGCATGCGCACTGGGCGCTTGCCCTGCGGGATAAATAGACCATCGCCCATGCCGATGAGCTTTTCCGCACCGCCTTGGTCCAAGATGACACGGGAGTCGGTCAAGGACGAGGTGGCAAAGGCCAAGCGGGAAGGCACGTTGGTCTTGATAAGGCCGGTGACCACATCGACGGACGGGCGCTGAGTAGCAAGCACCAAGTGAATGCCGGCGGCGCGGGCCTTCTGGGTGATGCGGACGATGGAGTCCTCGATTTCCTTCGGGGCGGTCATCATCAAGTCCGCCAGCTCGTCTACCACGCAGACGATATAAGGGTACGGCCGAACCTCGCGCTCGGAACCTGCCGGGGCCTGATATTCGCCGGAGACTACCTTGCGGTTATAGTCCTCGATCTTGCGCACGCGCGCGGCCTTCATATCCATGTACCGCTGCTCCATCTCTTCCACCAGCCACTGGAGGGCCGCGGCGGCCTTCTTCGGCTGGGTAATAATGGGCGTAATCAGGTGCGGGATGCCCTCATACGGCGTGAGCTCGACCATCTTTGGGTCGACGAGGATCAGGCGTACCTGCTCCGGGGTGGCGCGGGTAAGCAGCGAGACCAGCATGGAGTTCACGAACGCGGACTTACCGGAACCGGTAGCGCCGGCAACCAGCAGGTGCGGCATCTTCTGCACGGAAAAGGACGTGTATTCGCCCTCAATATCCTTGCCCAGGCCAATCAACATTGGGTCCGGGGAAGACGTCATGTTGGGCGCGTCCAGGACCTCGCGCAGGTGGACCATTTCGCGGTCTGGGTTAGGAACCTCAATACCCACTGCGGACTTGCCCGGAATCGGGGTGAGCAAGCGCAGGTTATCGGTAGCCACGGCATAGGCCAGGTTGGATTGCAGGTTCGTAATCTTCGAAACCTTAACGCCTGGTCCAAGCTCAATCTCATAGCGGGTCACCGTGGGGCCACGGCTAAAGCCAGTTACCTGAGCATTGACGTTGAACTCTTCGAAGACATCGGTAATGGCCTCGATGATGCGGTCATTGATCTCGGTGCGTTCCTTCGCAGGCGTGCCTGGGGTCAGCAGATCGGTAGAGGGCACCGCATAGTTGTCGTTGCCAAATTGAGCAGGCGCGGGCGCTTGGGGTTGCGCGGCAGGCTGCTCCGCCGCGGTGGATTCCACCTGTGCGCCGGTGGCGGCATCTCGACCAGAGCGCTCGCGGAACAGGCGCCGGGCTTCCTCGTGCGCCGAAGACACGGCATCGGAGCCGGCCTTGGCAGCACCTGCGGCGGCTCCAGCGGCACCAGCGGCAGCGGCACCCTTGGCCTTGCCCGCGGCACCAGCAGCACCAGCAGCGCCGGCCGCCCCGGATGCAGCAGCACCAGCGGCACCCGCGGCGCGACCAACGCGTGAAGCTGCATCGCCCTTCTTGCGGCCGCCAGAAGACCCGCCAGTGGCAGAACCCAAGACGCGGGTGGGCTCGCTTTCTGGCAGCGCAGGTTGGGCGGATTCCGTGTCGTCTGCGTAGTCAGCATCGTCTACCGCTGGGAAGGCATCGGTATCCCCCATGCGGGAATCTGCACCATAGCACAGTTCTTCGTCGCTGCGGTCTACGGGCTCATAACCCGCACGGACTGGGGTGTTGAAGGCGACGGTGTGGTCGTCTGCGGGGGCATCGTCAAGCGACTGCACCGGATAGGAGCTGCCGGTCTTGCGCAGGGCGGACGTGCCGCGACGCTTCGGCGCAGGACGCTCGGAGCGCTCGCGGCCATGTGCAATATCGTCGATATCGCCAGACACGTGGCCGTAGAGATCGTCTTCGTCAGCATCGTCGTAGTCCGCCTCGCTGCCACCAAAGCGGGAAAAGGCCGAGCGCAGCGAATCCGCCACGAGCTCGTAGGCCTCGCGGATGGTGATTCCCGTAACCAGTAGCGCGCCGTAAATGATGACGAGGAAGAGCAGCGGCACCGCAACATAGGAGGTAAACGCAGCATCGAGGATCCCGCCAATGGCAAAGCCAACAACACCGCCGGCCCCGCCCGCGGTATCGGTGGTAAAGCCGAGCGGCGGATTACCGGCAAAGATGTGGATGAGGCTCAGCATCGCCAGCACGATGATCGACGTGCCACCCGCAATGCGCGGATTGATGCGACCGGATGGACCGTCCATTTCCATCATGAGCGAGATGGCCAGGGCGACGAGCGCAATGGGAAGCACCCACGCGCCGGCGCCAATGACGTAGCGCACCAGGTTTCCCACCCAGGCGCCCACCTGGCCGGCGACGCCGAACCATACGGTGGCGGCGAGGACGATGGCTACGCCAATGAGCACTAAGGCAACCGCATCCGGATTCTTGACGCGCAACCCGCCCTGCGGGGAAGCCGCCGCCTCATCGGAAGCCTGTGCCTCCTCTTCGGCTGCGATATCGCGCGCGCGAGTTACCTTACTTTTCTTCTTTTTCCCGGCGCTATCAGAAATTTCCTGTGGCTCCCTTGTTCTCTCGAAATCCTCCGTGCCGTCAGCAGTTACATCCTGGCTCGGCTTCAGGCCCGCAAGGCCATTGCCTAGGCCGCGGGCAACATTGCCCATTCCGCGCGCGGTGGCACCAAAAGCGGAGCCAAGCCCCTTGCCGACGGCCCGAAATGCGCTCCCCGTACGCTCTTGTGTCGTTCCTGCCGCGCGCCCAGACGAGGTCATCTCCAGCGTCTCTGGCACACCGGCGCTGGACTGGCTGCGGCCAGACGGCCGCGACCGGTTCGCTTTCCGGGCAGGCGCGCTTTTCGATGCTCGCGTCTGGTTGCGGCGCGATCCGCGCGAGGAGGCATTTTTGACAGACATGTCATTTACCTTAACCGGAAAACCCCACAAATCACATACGCCACACGCGTGGCAGAGCTAGTTAACCGAGAAATGTCCCGAGTTCGGGCTAAAAAGGTGCAGCACGGGCCACAAAAGCGGCTTTTTCTAGCCTACAGGGTTGACATCTTGATGGCTGACTCGTCGCCATTGATGGTGACTTGTACGACATCGCGCCCGTATGCCCACAGGAGGAGTTCGCCAACCTCCCCGCTTACGCGGACCACGCGATCGCCGCGATCGGCTACCCCGTGCTTGTCTGCCACGACGATGCGCTGCATCCCGTCCGGCTGCAGGATCACCGGCTGGGTGGATTTACGCAGGCTCAATTTGGCCCAGATCTTCAAAAAACGGTGCAGCTTCTTCTGCACGGCCACAGAAAAATCGCGGGGTTCGGTCTGGCCATTGGCGCGGCGGATATCCTCGTGGTGGATGAAATGTTCGCCCAAATTTTGCTGGGCATCGAGAAAACGTGCGGGGTTAAACTTTGCCGGCCCCCTCCCCCAGGCATCGACAAGCTCATCGAAATCGCGGCGGGCGACCTTAGCGGATTCCTTTTCTAGGTGGGGCTGCAGGACCGAAAGGAACATGCCCGCTGCGGCATCGGGACGGTTTTCGCGCACCCACAGGTGGGCAACTAAGTCGCGCGTGGTCCAGCCCTCACACAGCGTGGGGGCGTCTGGACCTAGCTGATGCAGAAGCGCGACCATCTTGGCGCGTTCGGAAGATGAAAACGACATGTGCCCCAGCATACCGAGGTCATCGAAATGCTGGGGCACAGAAACTATGCCGGAATTAAATCCTTTTGTAGGAGAACTTACAGGGACTCGCGGCTGGCGTCGACATCGGCGTCATCAGCAAGCAGCGTGCCTGAATTCGTCGGCACGATGGTGGGCAAAATGACCGGCTCGCGCTTGTACTTGGAATCCATGAGCTTGGAGACCTTGCGGCGCAGCTTTTGCACCATCCGGTAGGTGTCATTCTCGCCCTCTGCGGCGAGATCGTTCATGGTGTTTTCCACCATCTCCGCCACCTCGGGCACAACACCGCGGTCATCATCGGAGAAACCGGTGGTTGCCACGGTTGGGTGCTCGAGCAGGCGGGAGGTGCGGTTATCAATCACGCAGGTAATGGATACCACGCCGCCGGCGCCCAAGTTGGTGCGGTCTGCCAAGGTATCGGCATCGACATCGCCCATGGACACGCCATCGACGTAGAGGTGGCCAACCTGCAGCTGGCCGACGACCTCCGCGCGGCCCTTACGCAGATCCACCACAACGCCGTTTTGCGCCAAGACCGTCCGGTCGCGGGCCACGCCGGTGGAAATCGCCAATTCCTTATTGGCGCGCAGGTGGCGCCACTCGCCGTGGACCGGCATGGCATTGCGCGGGCGCGCCGCGTTGTACAGGAAGAGCAGCTCGCCGGAGTAGCCGTGGCCAGATGCGTGGACCTTGACGTCCTGATTGGTGATGACGTTGGCACCAATCTGGGACAGCATATTGATAACGCCGAAGACGGCCTCTTCGTTGCCCGGGATGAGCGAGGAAGAGAAGATGATGGTATCGCCATCGCGCACCGTAATCTGGCGGTGCTCGCGGCGGGCCATGCGGGACAGCGCAGCCATCGGCTCACCCTGCGTACCGGTGGTAATGAGCATGGTCTTGTGCGGGGCCATCTTCGCGGCCTCATCGATGGGGATGATGGTGCCGCGCGGGACCTTCAAAAAGCCCATCTTTTCCGCGATCTCCATATTGCGCATCATCGAACGGCCATTGAAGGCCACCTTGCGGCCATTGGCCACGGCAGCATCGATGGCAGCCTGCACGCGGTAGACGTTCGAGGCGAAGGAGGCCAAGATGACGCGCTGCTTCGCATTAGCCACCAAGCGCTTGAAGTTGGCTGGGATATCGCCCTCGGAGGCGGATACGCCCGGCACGGTGGCGTTGGTGGAATCGCACAGCATGAGGTCAACGCCCTCGTCGCCGTAACGAGACAGCGCCGGAAGGTCGGTCGGACGGTTATCCAACGGGGTTTGGTCCAGCTTGATATCACCGGTGTGGATGATATTGCCGGCCGGGGTGCCCAGCATGATGCCGAGCGCATCCGGCACGGAGTGGTTGACCGCCCAGAAGCGAACGCGGAAGCAACCGTAGGTCACATCGGACTTCTCGTTGACCTCAACGAACTTCGGCTTCTGGCGGTGTTCCTTACACTTCGCCGCAATAAGCGCGATAGTGAAACGGGAAGCCACGATGGGGATATCCGGGCGCAGCTTCAGCAGCCACGGAATGGCACCGATGTGGTCTTCGTGGGCGTGGGTGACCACGAGGGCCTTTACCTTGTCGATCTTCTTTTCAATCGGCCCGAAGTCCGGCAGGATGAGGTCCACGCCGGGCTCACCAGACGATGGGAAGAGCACGCCGCAGTCAATGATGAGTAGCTCATCGCCGTACTCAAAGACGGTCATGTTGCGGCCGATTTCGGAGATACCGCCCAAGGCGTAAATGCGCAGGGTATCCTTCGCCTGCTTTGGCGGTTCCGGCAGGCGCTTGGTCAAATCAGCACCCTGCATCGACTTCGGCACATTGCGGCGGCCGCGGTTATTGTTATTGCGGCCACGGCCCTTGCCATTGCCGTTCTTTCCGTTGCCACCGTTGTTGTTCTTGTTATTGCCGCCGTGGTTATTGCCACCGTGGCCATTGCCATTATTGCCGTTTCCGCCACGACCACGGCCGCGGCCGCCACGGGAACGCGAGCGGCGGCCGTTGTTATCGCCGTCGTTCTTGTTATCGGCAGAGTTATTCTTGCCAGAGTTGCCCTGCTCCTCATTTCCGGCAGTGCCGGCGTTATTGGCAGGGGCCTGAAATACGGGCGAAGCCGCCTCATTGGAGGCGGTCTCAGTTTCCGAAGGTGGACCCGCCTTGCGGGTGACCTTGCGGGAACGGTTACGGGGTTCAGTCATTCTTAAAGGACTCCAGATTGTTCCAAATCACGGCGAAGTACCTCGCGTTCCTCCTCGCTTGCGGCGGTAACAGGAAGGCGGGGATCGCCAACTTCAAAGCCCTGCAGGCGCAGAGCTTCCTTTGCAAATGTCGCTCCGCCCAACCGCGCCTGAGCGCGGGTCAGTGGAAGAAGCGTTGAATAATTTATTTCTTGCGCGCGGGCCAAATCGCCCGCATCGAAAGCTTCATAGAGTTCTACCAAGGCTCGCGGTTCAGCGTGGCCGATGACGGAGATGAAACCCGAAGCGCCGAGGGATAGCCACGGCAGATTTATCGGATCATCACCGGAATACCACGCCAAGTCGGTTTCTTGGATGAGTTCTGCGGCCGCGGAAAGATCGCCCTTGGCGTCTTTCACGGCTTGGATAGTCGGCAATTCCGCAAGGCGGCGGAGCGTATCCGACGCCACTGGGATGCCCGAGCGGCCAGGGATGTCATAGACGCAAATCGGCAGATCCGTTGAATCAGCAACTGCGGCAAAATGCTCGTAGACGCCCTGTTGGGAGGGCTTGGAATAATACGGAGTCACCACGAGCAAACTATCGGCTCCGGCGGCGGCGGAAGCTTGGGCCACCTCGATGGAGGTGGCGGTATTATTCGTTCCGGCGCCCGCACAGATCCGGACGCGGTCTCCCACTTCCTCTTTTACGGCCTTGAGCAGCTCCAACTTTTCGTCCAAGGACGTGGTCGGAGACTCGCCCGTCGTTCCACCTAAGATGAGTGAATCCACGCCGTTGTCTACGAGATGAGCTGCCAGGCGGCGACCCGCTTCTACATCCAGCGCACCGTCACGATCAAACGGAGTGACCATGGCGACGCCAATGCGACCGAAGGTGTCAACGCCAGTCTTTGCTGTCATACCTGTGCTCATAGCCGTCAAGGTTACCCGCTAGGGCACCTTTTGGCCGCATCGGGGTGCCGCGTGTTAAGCGTAAGGGCTTGCGGCCATCTGCGTTCCATCGGCCAACGTGGTGATATGGAAGTCATCGAAAAGCGCTGGTGCTTGCTCCTGCAAATGCTTCAAACACTCCACCGCTACGTTGCGCAATTCCGTATCGGCGTGCTCGGCCGCTCGGGCCCCAATAAAGTGGCGCCAAGCGCGGTAATTCCCGGTGACGACGAGCCTAGTTTCCGTTGCATTGGGCAATACCGCGCGCGCCGCCTGCCGCGCCTGCTTCTTTCGCAGCAGCGCATTCGGCTCATCGAGCTTTTCTTCCAAGGCTTCTAACAGCTCATCGTAGACGAAACGGGTTTCATCGACCGCCTGCATGACCAACCGGCGCAACTGTTCATCTTCTTCCACCAGCTTGGGCAGCGCTACTTGCGTCTCATTTGGATGCACAAAGCGCTGGGATAGCTGCGAGAAGGAAAAATGCCGGTGACGGACTAGTTCATGGCTGGCAGAGCGCGAGAGCCCAGTAATGTACATCGTCGCCGTGGCGTGTTCCAGTAGCGCCGTATGGCCTACCTCCATGATGTGGTGCAGGTAGGCGGAATTCGTAGCTGTGCGCGGGTTGGGCTTGTCAAAGGACTCGTAACAGGCTCGGCCCGCGAATTCGACGAGGGCTTCGCCGTCCGTCGCCGTGTCATCAGCACTCCACTGCGTTCCCTGGGGCGCATTAAACTCGGTAGCGGCAATGAGATGGATCTTTAGCTCACTCGCAGTGGCCATACCGTTACAGCCCCAGGTACTTGTCTAGCCCGACGACCAATCCCGGGTGCTGCGCAATCTCCCGCACGCCGACCAATACGCCGGGAGTAAAGGAGGAGCGATCGTAAGAATCCTGGCGGATGGTCAGGGATTGTCCCTGCGCACCGAAAATGACCTCTTCGTGGGCCACCATGCCGCGAGTACGCACGGCATGCACCGGGATTCCATCTACATTTGCGCCGCGTGCGCCATCGAGAGACTTTTCCGTCGCATCCGGCATCTCTCCCAGTTCGGCATCGCGACGCGCCTGAGCAATGGCTTCTGCGGTGTGGATAGCGGTGCCGGAAGGCGCATCCAGCTTGGTGGGGTGGTGAAATTCCACGACCTCAGCAGTCTCAAAGAACTTCGCCGCCTGCTTAGCAAGCACCATGGTCATGACGGCGGAGATAGCGAAATTCGGCGCGATCAGCACGTTGCCAGCACCTTCTTGGCTAGTCCACTGCTCGACCTGGTCCAAACGCTCTTTATCAAAGCCAGTGGTACCCACCACGCAGTGAATGCCGTTCGGGATGCAAAATTCCAAGTTTCCCATCACCGAATCAGGTTGGGTGAAGTCCACGATGACCTCTGCATGATTATCAACTAATTGCTGCAGATCATCCCCGCGGCTAATTTCTGCTACGAGCTCTAGGTCATCTTCGGCATTAACGCCTTCAACAATCGCCTTGCCGACGCGCCCTTGCGCTCCCAAGACTCCTACTTTGATTGCCATTGTGGGCCTCACTTTCTTAACAACTTTGCGTTAAAATTCTACTTCTTTACCTATCCTATCGCGCTCGCTCATGCGCGGCGGGCAGCCCTCCAGTCACCAGAAATACCACTGCTAGACTTGCCAGTATGCAGATTTATATTGCTTCCGTTCCAGTAGATGACGTTGCTCGTGCCCACGATTTCTATGTCGATGTCCTTGGCTTCCGCGTAAAAGATGACGTCACACACGGCGATTTCCGGTGGCTGACGGTCACCAATGCCGACGGCGATGACAGCGTTGAATTGCTGCTTGAACCCAAGGGCCACCCAGCCGCCAAGACGTACACCGAGGCGCTGAAGGCGGATAATATCCCAGTCACCCAATTCTTGTCGCAGGACGTGGAGAAAGAATACGCCGAGCTGAAAGACAAGGGGGTGGACTTTACCATGGAGCCCACCGACGTTGGCCCTTCCATCATTGCGGTCTTTGACGATACCGTGGGCAACCTCATCCAGCTCGTCCAGTTGAAGCGCTAGGCCACCCCTTCACTAGTTTCCCTTGTACAACAATTGCATCACTTCCCCAGTTGGGCCACTTGTGTACCGGTAGAATCGAAAGAGACAACAAGGTAGACAACCTAGGAAGTGGTCACAATGTCTCGATCTACTCTCACCCGCGTTATCGCTGCTGGCGCCGGTATAAGCTGCATGCTCTCATTGGCTGCTTGCGCTAGCCCCAGCGATGACGAGGCTGCCGATGCCTCGTTCGCCTCGCAGGAGGAATCCACCAGCTCCACAACGGAGTCGACGACGTCATCTGCAAAGAAATCAGAGACTTCTACCACGACCACTGCCGATGACCCGACCAAGACGGTAGAAGACACTGCCCCGTTAAGCCACAATCAACAAAAGGCACAAGGCAATAATCCAAAGCCTGCCTTCGGCGGCATGGGCACGCCCTCCCTCGGGGATCAGCGCCACCTGCCTCCTGGATTGGGTAGCCTCGTTCCCACCGGAATCCGGGTAGCCGCGCATGATTCTTTTACCCGCGTCGTGGTTGACCTAGAAGGTGACGGCAAAGCCGGTTGGTTTACCACCTATACGGATCAGCCCGCCCACCAGGCATCGGGACTGCCGGTCGAGGTAAATGGGGCCACTTTCCTCAACCTTGGTATCGAGGGCACCCCGTGGCCATCGACGCCGGAGTTAGAGCAAAAGTTCATGGATACTGGCACTACACTAGGTGCCGGCGTTGTACAAGAGATCAACTACACCACCACCTTCGAGGCGCAGACGCAGTTGATCATCGGGCTAAAAAAGCAAACGCCTTATTCCGTGACCTTCCTGCAGAACCCGAAACGCCTCGTGCTTGATTTCCAAAACTAGGTGATCACGGCGAAGGCATAGAAATGGCCCTGATTCCCACCATGTGCGGGAAGCAGGGCCATTACTCTAGCTAGCGCGTGAGGGATTAGTCCTCAACTGGTACCAGGGAAATCTTTCCGCGGTTATCAATATCCGCGATTTCTACCTGTACCTTGTCGCCCACGTTGACGACATCTTCGACCTTCTCGATGCGCTCGTCGCCACCAAGGTTGGAGATGTGGATCAATCCATCGCGGCCTGGGGTCAAGGATACGAAGGCACCGAATGGAACGGTCTTGACTACCGTGCCGAGGAAGCGCTCGCCCACCTTGGGCAACTGCGGATTGGCAATGGAGTTAACCTTTTCAATCGCAGCGTCCGCGGCTTCGCCGGTTACCGCAGAGATGTAGACCGTGCCATAGTCTTCAATCGAGACGTCAGCACCGGTATCTTCAGTGATCTGGTTGATGGTCTTGCCCTTAGGCCCGATGAGCTCGCCGATCTTATTGACCGGAATCTTCACCGAGGTGATCTTCGGGGCCAGGCCGGACATCTCATCTGGGGAATCAATGACCTCAGCCATGGTTTCCAGAATGGTGGCGCGTGCATCGCGGGCCTGCTCGAGCGCCTGGGCCAAGACCTTAGACGGAATGCCGTCGAGCTTCGTGTCCAGCTGCAGCGCAGTGATGAATTCGGAGGTACCCGCAACCTTGAAGTCCATGTCGCCGAAGGCGTCCTCGGCACCGAGGATATCGGTCAGCGCCACGAACTTTTCCTTGCCCTTGACCTCACCGGAAACCAAGCCCATAGCGATGCCGGCTACCGGCGCCTTGAGCGGAACACCCGCATTGTAGAGGGACAGGGTGGATGCGCACACAGAGCCCATGGAGGTGGAACCGTTGGAACCAAGTGCCTCAGAGACCTGGCGGATGGCGTACGGGAAATCCTCGCGCGACGGGATGACCGGAAGCAGGGCACGCTCGGCTAGTGCACCGTGGCCGATTTCGCGGCGCTTGGGCGAGCCAACGCGGCCGGTCTCACCGGTAGAAAATGGCGGGAAGTTGTAGTGGTGCATGTAGCGCTTGGACTCAATGGGAGTAAGAGAATCGATCTGCTGCTCCATCTTCAACATATCCAGGGTGGTGGCACCGAGGATCTGCGTCTCACCGCGCTCGAACAAGGAAGAACCATGTGCGCGTGGAACCAAGTCAACTTCAACGGACAGGTCGCGGATATCGGTCAGACCGCGGCCGTCGATGCGGAAGCCATCGGTCAAGATCTTGCGGCGCACGATATTCTTCATGACCTCGTTAAATGCAGCGCGAATCTGCTTGGAGGCCACTGCCTCTTCCAGGTCAGCAAACTGCGGCAGCAGGTCTTGTTCGACCTGCTCCATGTGTTCGTTCGTCGCCTCGTCGCGCTCCTGCTTGCCCGGGATCGTCAGCAAGCTCTCCAACTTCTTGGAAGCAGCTTTTTCCACGGCGGCGAAGACATCGTCTTCATACGCTGGGAAGAGCGGGAACTCCTGGGTCTCCTTGGCGGTGCGCTCTGCCAGGCCGTTCTGGGCCTCGCACAGGGTCTTAATGAACGGCTTAGCCGCCTCAAGGCCCTCGGCGACGGCGGCTTCTTGCGGTGCCGGGGCGCCATCGGCAATGCGCTCTGCAACGTTGGTGCCAGCGCCGGCCTCCACCATCATGATGGCGACGTCTTCTTTGCGGCCCTTAGTAACGATGCGGCCGGCCACGACCATCTCAAAGAGCGCGCGCTCGTGCTGCTCGTGGTTCGGGAAGGCCACCCACTGGCCTTCTGGGTGTTTGTCATCAGCGATAAGCGCCATGCGCACGCCGCCGACGGCGCCGGAGACCGGCAGGCCGGAAAGCTGGGTTGCCGCAGACGCGCCGTTGATGGCTACGACGTCGTAGTACTCTTCTGGGTCCTGCGATAGGACGGTGATGACCACCTGCACTTCATTGCGCAGGCCCTTGACAAAGGTGGGGCGCAGCGGGCGGTCGATGAGGCGGCAGGCCAAGATGGCCTCCGTGGAGGGTCGGCCCTCGCGGCGGAAGAAGGAGCCGGGGATCTTGCCGGCTGCGTACATGCGCTCTTCCACATCCACAGTGAGTGGGAAGAAGTCAAAGTTCTCGCGCGGTTGGTTCGAGGCGGTCGTGGTGGCCAGCAGCATCGTGTCATCGTCGAGGTACGTGGTTACGGAACCATCTGCCTGACGGGCCAACTGGCCGGTTTCGAAACGAACGGTGCGGGTGCCAAAATCCCCATTGTCGAGGACGGCGATAACTTCGGTAATACCGAATTCCTCATCGATATTGAACTCTACGGAGTTCTGAACGCTCATCTAGTAATTCTCCTTGAGTGCTTTAGGCGATCGTCGGTGCCGCCTTTTCCACATTGTTTTTGACAACGGTGAAAATTCTAACAGAGATTCCGCACTTTTGAGCTACGGCAACCGCAATCGCCCCTGCTCCCTACAAGGATTAAGAGGGCATAAAACCACTAATTCCCCTTGCCGCAGAGCAAGGGGAAAAATTCGGCCGCAGCCGCGTCGCAATTAGCGGCGCAGGCCCAGACGGGAAATCAGATCACGGTAACGATCCACGTTGTTTTCTGCCAAGTACTTCAGCAAGCCACGACGACGACCAACCATCAGCAGCAGACCACGGCGGGAGTGGTGATCGTGCTTGTGAAACTTCAGGTGCTCCGTCAAAGTATTGATGCGGGAGGTCAGCAGGGCAACCTGTGCCTCGGGGGAACCGGTGTCGGTCTCGTGCAGGCCGTACTCCTTGAGGATTTCGGCCTTCTTCTCAGTGGTCAATGCCATGAGTATTTCTCCTTTATTTCAGTCCACACTATTCTTCAACGCGCAGCGCCGCCGTGGCGAGCTCCGCGTGCCGCAACTGTCGTGAACCACAGTCGCTAAGCCAACTGGTCATCTTACAGCCAATTAGCGTGGCAAATCAAAACGCTGCGCTACTTGGCGCCCACCGTGCGGAAAAATTCTTCGAGGCGGTCTACAAATGCACTCACAAACCGCTCGTTATCCACGCCCACGGCGACCTTCGCGGTCGGTTCCTGGCTCAGCCTAGTTTCATCCGCGATGGTGCGCCCGCGGGTGGGGCCTTCGGTATCGGTTTTCATATTGGTCTCGATGACTTCCACCAACGACGGATCGGCGGCTACCGCCACGGCCAGCGGATCGTGCAGGCCGCAGCCGCCCAAGTGAGACGCCGTAGTGGCATACGCGCGAATATAGTAATCCACCATATCGGCGAAAACCTCGCCCGCGGCCGTTCCGGTTGCCCGCCAGCGCGCGGTTTCCTTTTCCGTCAAGAGGGTGCGCAATGTGACATCAAGGCCCACCATGGTGACATCGCTGCTGTGACGGAAGAGGTAATCGGTGGCATCCGGATCTTGGGAAATATTGGCCTCAGCCCACGCGGAAACGTTGCCGGGAACGGTCAGCGCCCCTCCCATCATGACGATGTGGGCGTTGGTGGCAAAGGTGGCATCGGCAAGCATAGCCTGGGCGATGGTCGTGGACGGGCCCGTGGGGATAATGACGAGGTCATCACCGTAATCGCGCACCGCCTGCAGGAGAAAATCCGTGGCCGGCTGATTTTCCTCAGGCTTATCGGACGGGGTAAGAAGCACCTCACCCACGCCATTGTGGCCGTGGATGAAGGCCGAAATCTCGCTGGGCTGGAAACCGTCCGGGCTGGGCCCGGCAAAGACCGGGATATCGGGCCTATCCAACAAGTCCAGCAGCGCCAGGGTATTGCGCACCGCCAGTGGGACGGTGACATTGCCGTACGTGCAGGTCACCCCAATGAGCTCAAGATCGGGGTGGGCCAGGGCATACGCCAAGGCCAAAGCATCATCAATGCCGGTATCAAGATCGAGGATGGCCTTCATTTACTTCTCCTTTAAGAAATAGTCTTCGCTATTGCAGCCCTGCGCGCGGGCATCGGCAGCCAGCACCTTGCGGGCGGCAGCGACGTCTTGGGCCATGGCGTCCAAAAGCTCATCGACGGAATGGAATTTCACCATATCGCGCAGGTGGCCCACGAATTTCACGGTTGCCTCATAGCCATAAAGATCGGCATCGCGGTCCAAGACAAAAGACTCCACGGATCGCTCTTCATCACCAAAGGTGGGATTCGTGCCAACAGAAATCGCCGCGGCGTAGGCCACTTCGGGCTGCATATCCCCATCGAGGGGCGAATCAGAATGCACAATGAACCATCCCGCATACACCCCATCTGCGGGAATGGCTACAGTATCTGGAAAGTACTGGTTGGCCGTGGGAAAGCCCAGCTCTTTACCGCCGCGCCCCGCGCCGCGCACCACGGGACCGGTCACCGTAAAGTGCCGGCCAAGCGCCCAATTCGCCGATTCTATTGCGCCCTGGGACAGGCTCTGGCGAATATAGGTGGAACAAATCTGCACGCCATCTTCATCCAGCAGCGGGATGATATCGACGCTAAACCCAAACTCTTCCCCCAGCTGCCGCATGGCTTCTGCGGTGCCGCTGGCCCCAGCGCCGAAGGTGAAGTTCTCCCCCACCACCACGTGCTGCGCATGGAGTTTGCCCACCAAGAGGTCGCGCACATAGGGGCGCGGCTCCACGCCATCGAGTTCTTTGGTGAAGTCAATGACAAGCACCATCTCGATGCCCATTTCTTCCGCGAGCTCTAGCCTACGCTCGAAGCTCACTACGGATAACGGAGCGCGCTCCGGCAAGAAAACGGAGACCGGGTGCGGGTCAAAGGTCACCATGACGGGGACCTGATTATTCGCCCGCGCATGCTCCACGCAAGCAGAAACGAGCTGCTGATGGCCGCGGTGCAAGCCATCGAAGACGCCAATGGTTACCGAGGTCGGCCCCACATCCGCGGGGATGTCATCGATTCCGTAACAAATATCCACGGAATCCATCGTAGAGCATAGACTTGTACCCTATGACTGATGCGCTCGCACATTCCGGACTTGTCATCGTTGATAAGCCTGCCGGCATGACCTCCCACGATGTTGTTAGCCGCTTACGCAGGTATTTTCACACCAAAAAGGTCGGCCATGCCGGCACCTTGGATCCCATGGCGACAGGGGTGCTGGTCCTCGGCATCGAACGCGGCACCAAATTCCTCGCGCACATGGTCGCCTCCACCAAGTCTTATTCAGCCACCATTCGCCTCGGCGCTTCTACCACCACCGATGATGCCGAGGGCGAATTTAGCTGGGGCAATCCTGCGGCCGCGCTGCACCGTTCCGCCATCGAGGCCGAAGTTGCCACATTGACCGGTGAGATTATGCAAAAGCCCGCCGCTGTTTCCGCCATCAAGATTAAGGGCAAAAGGGCGCATGAATTGGTGCGCGAGGGCAAAGAGGTAGATATCCCCGCCCGCCCGGTCACCGTGCACAGCTTTGACATTCATGACCTGCGCACCGAGGGCGATTTTATTGACCTCGATGTATCCGTGGAGTGTTCCTCCGGCACCTATATCCGTTCCTTGGCGCGCGATATGGGCGAGGCGCTTGGTGTCGGCGGGCATTTAACCGCCCTGCGCCGCACGACGGTGGGGCCCTTTGCGCTTGCCGATGCCCACCTCCTCGACGATCTCGCAGAAAGCCCCCGCCTGTCCTTGAGCCTCGACGAGGCGCTCAAGCGCAGTTTCCCCGTCCTGCCCGTCACCGAGGACGAGGCCGCTGCCTTAGCGATGGGCAAATGGCTCGAGCCGCGCGGGCTATCCGGGGTTCATGCCGCGGTGGCCCCCAATGGCCAGGCCATCGCGCTCATTAAGGAAAAGGGAAAAAGGCTGGCCACGGTCTTTGTGGCGCGGCCGTCTACCCTCTAAACCAGAGACATAGCGGGTAGATAGTGTAGATCTGAGAGGCGTCCGTTCAGGCGGAGAAATCTAGGGCCGGAACCAGCGTGGAGACCACGACATAACCGCCCTCTAGGATCCACTTCCCAGTGATAAACGGCACCGGCGTCGGACGGGCCAAAATATAGGAAATAAAGGTTCCATCTTCGCGAATATCGATCTCTGCCTGATCGAAATCGAGCCACCGATGCGTCATGGGAAACCACGCCTTATAGGTGGCCTCCTTGGCACAAAACAGCAGGCGGTCTGGGCAGTGCACCCCTGTCTTTTCTAGGCGCGGCAGCTGCGGCATTTCCCCGGCCCGGGCGATCATGGTCAACACATGTTCGGGCAAGTGCTGGGCCGGCTCCGCATCAAGGCCAATAGAGCGAAAATCCGTGGTGGAGGCCGCCACCGCTGCGCGCAGGCCCTCCGTATGCGTCATGGATCCAATAAATCCTTCGGGCCACAGCGGCATTCCCCGCTCCCCGCGCAGGATTGGGTTTGCGCCTGTAAAGCCCAGCTCGCGCAGGGCCTGGTGCGCACACCACCGGGCATCGCCAAATTCGGATTTCCGGATATCGACTGCTTGCGAGACTAAGGACTGTTCTTTGGGGTCAAGCTGCTCATAGTTGAATAGGTCGGACTCGCGGGCATCCGTACGCACATAGCAATACCGAGTAGTTTCTGGGAATAGGTCGGGATAAAGCACTAATTCACCTCCCCAAATGTCGAGGTAACTGGGTATGGCCACGGGATGCGGTGCGGCTGGTTACGCCATTCGCGCGGGTATCCTAAAGAGACTTCGATATGGTCTACCCCATCCACATTCATCTTTGAGGGCATGTGCAAGTGGCCGTAAATAACCGCTTCTGCTTGGTATCGTCGCGGCCATGAGCGCGTATGCCGCGAACCGCTCCACAGGGCGATTTCTGGAAAGCGCAGTACCATCGTGGGTTCTTGCACCAGCGGCCAGTGATTGACCAAGATGGTTGGGCCCTGCACTCTGGATAAACGCTTAATAGAATACGCCAAGCGGTCCCAACACCACGCGCGCACGTCTACGAAGGGAGCGATAGCTACCTCATCGGTCATGACAAGCTTTTTAGAGCGTGCCTGCTGCACCGCTTCTTCCACCGAGGCACCCGGTGGGCGGAAACTGTAATCATACAGGGTAAAAAGCGGAACAATCGTTATCCCATTAAAAACCGGATAGGGATCCTCCGGGGTGATAACGCCGATCTCCCGGCAGGCAGCAACCAGGTAATCGTATTTTTCTCGCCCCTTGTACTGGTCTTGGGAACGAGAAAATAATTCGTGGTTGCCCGGTGCCCAAATGACTGTGTCATAGCGCTCAGCCAAATCCCGCAAGATGCGCAGGATAAGCTCGCTGCGCTCAGCGACATCGCCTGCCACAATGAGCCAATCGGCGGGATCTGGTGGAGTTAGCTCTGCAATGCGCGCAAAATTTTCACGGATTGCGCCGTGCAAGTCTGCTACTGCCCATAATGTTGGCATTACCGCTCCCACCCCGCCTTGCTCATTATCGTTACGGAATCTCTCGCTGTAGTTAAATCTGTGCTGCTGTTGTAACTCGTTACAGTCACTGTAGCGCAGGTACTAGTCTGCTACTACGGCCCATTTCATGGAATAAAAGCGGTAGACCACGCCTATGAGGCGGAAAGTAATGAATGCAGCCAACCCGCACCACACACCGGTGAGGCCCGTACCCATGGCATGCGCGAGGAGCACCCCGGGCAGAAATCCCAGAAGAACCGAGGCAATGGTCAGGCTGCGCAGGAATGCTGCATCCCCTGCCCCCAATAGGACGCCGTCGAGAGCAAAGACCACGCCGCCGGCGATGACCATGCCAACCAGGATCCACCACGGTTGGCTCATGGCATCAATGACCTCCTGCGAGGACGTAAAGATGCGCGGAATGAACTCGGCTCCTGCAGCGAACACCAATGCAAGAAATGCCGAAAAAATGGTGGAATAACTAACTACCTTGCTTCCCACGCTGCGCGCGTGGCGCGCCGAGCCGGCGCCCAAGGCGGCCCCAGTTAGGGCCTGGGCGGCAATGGCCAAGGAATCCAAAATCAGCGACATGAAGTTCCACAGCTGCATCATGATTTGGTGGCCGCCCAAAGCCGCAGTGCCCACGCGGGAGACCACGGCCGTTGCGGTAAGAAACGCCACCTGAAAGCTGGCGGAACGCAAGATAAGATCGCGGCCCAAGATCAGCTGTTCGCGCACGATGTGCCACCGAAATTCCCACGAACCTTCATGCTGCTTATACAGCTCGCGCACGAAGAGGCTCGCGATAATGCTCATTCCCAATACGGTGGCCATGGCAGACCCGGCAAGGCCCCACCAGTACACGAATGCAGGCACGGCAATGGCGCCGGGAATCATTCCAGCGAGGGTGAAATAAAGCGGCTTTTTCGTATTTTGTACGCCGCGCATCCAGCCATTTCCGGCCATTTCCACCAGCGTTACGGGAATGGCCAGTGCGGCGATCCGCAGCCACAGTGCTGTTCCGGCCGCGGTGGTGGGATCCCCGGTAAGCCACTGGGCAAAAACGCCGCCGAAGATCCACATGATAAGCGTCAAAAGTCCGCCGACGCCCAGGGCTACGTAGGTTGCTTGCACGCCTTCTGCTACTGCTTCAGCGCGCTTTCCGGCGCCGAAAAGGCGGGACGAGCGAGCCGTCGTACCATAAGATAGAAAGGTCAACTGCGTGGTCACCACGGTATGGATGGTGGTTGCCGCGGCGAGCGAAGCCAATTCCTGGGCGCCCAGACGCCCCACCACTGCGGTATCCAGCAAGAGGTAGAGCGGCATCGCTGCCAGGACTCCAAGCGCAGGAAACGCGAGGCCAAAGACCTCGCGTGCGCTTACTGTCGTGGGGGTTGTCTGCCTAGCGTTCATCGATGGCACTCACCAGCTCCGCGACGATGCTTTCTTCGCTTCCCGATGTCATGTACCCGGCAGCGGGAATATGCCCGCCGCCGCCAAATTGGGCTGCCAGGGCCGCGCAATTGATCGTGGTCGAACGCAGCGATACCGCCCATATCCCGGGCGACTGTTCCTTAAAGACCACACCCAATTCCGTGCCTTCAAGGGCGCGCACGAAATCCACCAGAGACTCCACTGCAGAGTCCGAATGACCTTCGATATCGGCCAAGCCTGCAATGAGGATGCCCACGCCCATTTCACCAGCATATTCAATGCGCAGTCCTGCGAGCACGCGGCCGACCATCTGCAAATCATCGGGAGTCGTTGCATCGAGCAGGTCCGTGGCAATCTGCTTGGTATCCAGGCCATAGCGCATCAAGCGCGTGGCCACATCGTGCATGGCAGGCCTGCCCCACCGGAAGCTACCCGTATCGGTCAAAAGACCCGCGTACAGGCAGTGTGCGATGCTGCTTTCGATTTGCACCGACAGCATGTCCAGGATGGTCAATATGGCCACCGTGGTGGACTCGCACTCTGAATCAACCAAGTTTACTGAGCCAAATCCGGGATTGGACGAGTGGTGGTCGATGCACAATACGCGCCCTGCCGTCGCCATCTGAGCGATATCTGCAGAAAATAATCCGGTGCGATCGATAGACCCACAATCCACGGTGACATAAAGGTCATAACCCTCCGGGAGCTCTCGCATGACCTTCACCTGGTCTGCACCGGGAATGGAGTAAAGATTCGGCGCAAAATCCTTGTCCTGGCCGATGACCGCACAGGCTTCTTTCCCACTTTGCTGCACGGCTAAGAGCAACGCCGTGGCTGAACCAATGGCATCGGCGTCCGGGCGCAAGTGGGTGATAATACAGATGCTCTGCGCACCAGAAATGACATCGACTGCGTCCTGATATTCCTTGCGGGTCACTTAAGCCTCGTCTTCATCAGAGGTCTTATACGGATTGGCCTCGCCCGCGGGCTTAGCGTTTTCCTTCAATTTTGCTAGCTCTTCATCGCGGGCCCGAGCGCGCGCCAAGAGCTCTTCCATGTGCGCGGATGCTTCCGGGACGGTATCGAGCTCAAAAGTAAGGGTTGGGGTAAAGCGGACGGACAACTGATCGCCGACGATCGTGCATTCGTGGCCCTTGGCGGGGTTGAGGGCTGCCTCAGATTGGTGGGATGGGGGGGGGGGGGGGGGGGGGGGGGGGGGGGGGGGGGGGGGGGGGGGGGGGGGGGGGGG
>NZ_JBEHGD010000019.1:0-47240 GCF_040225835.1 Corynebacterium sp. KPL3927 | reverse complement strand
GCGTCAAAAAACTAACTGGACTCCGAGTCCAAAAAGTCAATGGACTCCGAGTCCAAAAAGTCACTAGACATCACATCGGAAACCTAGAGAGGCCCTAGCAGCACGGGGGATGAGTTTATTAAAGGCCGAAGGCGCCGCCGCTGACGAGGATGAAGGTACCCAGGCCGATCAAGACGATAGGGAACAGCACATGCTCCCAGCGTTCGAGAATCTCCGCGATGGGCGGACGGGTGGCCACGAACTTCGCCAACAGGACCAGGCCCGCCACCAGAATCAGAAAGACAACGCAGTAGATGATAACGGTGGCGGTATCCACGTTGAGAAAAACCGGGACATAGACGCCGATATTGTCGCCACCGTTGGCAAAGGTCACCCCGGCGACGGTCAAGACGCTTACGTTCTTTCCGCTGACTTTCGCGTCATCGTCGTCATCGTCTCCCCGCCAGGCTTGCCAGGCCGCCCACAGCCCCAGGGCCAGGGGGATTAGCCCGAAGTAGGGGATCGCCTCGGTGGGCAGGAAGGCATCCGCCCCTAGGGTGACCAGAATCGTGGCTGCGAGGATGCCCGCGAAACCAAGATACTGCCCGGCCAGGATCCGAAGTGTGGTCCCTGCTTGGCCGGCCCCACGGGCGAAGAACAGCGAGAGCACGATGATGTCGTCGATATTGGTGGCGATAAACAGACCAACCGCCCCCAGGAGACCAGTTACCACTTACCTGTTCCCCTCTCCGGTGGCACACCCGGGCACGTCACATGCCGAGTCAATACACGGGGCATTTTCGTCGGCAGCCAGAGTGGTATCTAGCAGTGAGTTCAACGCTTGGACAAGATGGGCGTCGACGATCTCGTAGCGGGTCGTCCTCCCCTGCGGTTCTGCGACCACAATTCCGCAGTCCCGTAGGCAAGTGAGGTGGTTCGACACATTTGACCGCGTCAGTTCCAGTTCCCGGGCGAGAGCGGCCGGGTAGGCCGGGCCGCCCAGCAGGGTCAGGAGAATACGGGATCGGGTGGGATCGGCCATCGCCCGACCCAATCGGTTCATCACGTCCAAGCGCGAAGCAATAGTCAGCATGTACTGGACTATACAGCGTCTGCTGAACTGTTGCAACGAGGGGCGAACGTCGGCCCGACGGTGATGTGTGGGACACCAGCATCCTTCGGTACTGTCTGTGTCGAATTCGTTCGTCTATGAACAGCAGGCTGCCGCAAGGGTCACTCAGGCGGCCGAGGCCTCTGTTCCGGACAAGGACAAGGAGCAATCCGCGGGGCTGCCCCCACGAGCGTCAAGAAGAAAGCGTAACTGGCCGGCTGTCAGGGACGCCACCGCCTCCCACCCCTGACATATTGCCTTAGGGGTGGCGGTAATTCGACCATCCGCAGCTTAGGCTTGGCCCTTCAGCCAACTCCTGTCGATGACCCGGTGTGCATAGGAGATCATCGCCATGGCGTCGAGAAAATCTTGTCCCTTTTCTTCCGATCCCAGACGTGCGCGATGGGCGCGATCGTTACGAAGGTGTCCGTAGATTCCGTTGAGTAGATGGATGAATCCGAAATGCTCGGCCTCATCTGCTGGGCTGGAGAAATCGTTTATGAATCGTGGCCCAGGGTTATTGCGTGTACCGAACACGTACTGAGTGAGCTTCTCTCCGTCAAGCGCGCAGTCTGCGGGCCGGATACGTTCCATCAGTGACTTTGTCGCTTCGGTTACAGCATGGAACATCGACTGATTAATCAGTTCTTCTTCACAAAATCTCAGCGCCTCGGGATGAGTGCCGCGCAAGACAAGCTTCTCTTTTATCCGCCTGGTCAGGGCGTCGGCGCCGATGACGCCTTCACCTGTAGGGACGATGTGCCCCTCCTCGGTGACGCTGAACCGATAGGTGCGAAGGATTGTGTCGACGTCGGAGATGATCCGTTGACGCTTCTGTGGCCCCTTCAAGAACCGGGCTGGAGCTAGAGCCTCTGAAACAAAACGTGCCAGTGGCCCGCTCGACTCAGCGGATTGTTGCTCGTTCATCAAGGCGTGGTAGGCGATATCAGTCTTGGAGGAAAAACCCTCGAGCACCGTGATACCGGCCGCGGCGAAGACATTATGCATCTCCGTAGCTGAGATTCCCTCCCCTCCTGCCACGAGTGCCTTGCAGAGTGCGCGTGTCAGAGCGGGGTTAGCAACTGGAAGGTTATTTTTAGAAAGCATGCTATGAATTTAGCGAGTGCGTCCCAGCATGTGTCACCGGATAGGGAAGAGTGCGCAGTTTCTGGCACGCTGTTTGAAGTGTCCCAGGTTTTGTTCCGTTTGAGTAGATGGGAAAATCTGGAACATGCCGAGAAAATTTGACCAGGATGCAAAGGACCGAGTGGTCCGTCTTGTAGAGGACCGCATCGTGGCGGAAAATATGTCGATGCACCCCGCGTGCCAGGCAGTAGCCCCAAAGCTGGGGGTTTCATGGCACACGGCTCGTCAATGGACTTAAGCCTGCCCGCCGTGCGGGAAACATCCCAGAACCTGTGCCTGAAAATGTGGCCGCCGAAAACGCGAGGCTGCGCCGTGAAAATCACCAGCTACGCGACACTAATGAGCTGCTGAAGGCCGCGTCAGCTTTTTCGCCTCATGACTCGACCCGAAACGTTAAGAAATGATCCGGTTCATCGATGACTACCGGAGCAGTTTCTCTGTCGAGTTCATTTGTAAGACGTTGAAGAATAACCGGGCTGGTGGGTTTATCACCTCGCGTGGTTATCGCCAGTTCAAGGCCCGTGGATTAAGCGCTCGTCGCCTTCGCGATACTATGTTGGTTGAACGCATTAGTGCTGTTCATAGAGATAATTACGGTGTCTACGGCGTGCGGAAAATGTGGCATGCTCTCCGCCGTGACGGAATCGATATCGGCCGTGAACACGCTACCCGACTGATGCGCCTGGCTGGCGTTTCTGGCAAAGGCAAAGGCGGATCACCAATCACAATCCGAAAAGCTAACGTGCCTGATTTGCGCCCAGATTTGGTCGAGCGTGAATTTAAAGCTCAAGGACCGAATAAGCTGTGGGTGGCCGACATTACCTACGTGCGCACGAAGAAAGGCTTTGTGTAGAACGTGAGCTGCTGTGCGTGGCAGGCCTCGGGTGTTACGTATGGATAACGGCCCGGAGTTCATCAGCCGTGAGCTGGCTAGTTGGGCTGCTAAGCAAGACACTGTCGAGGCGTTCATCCCACCGGGGATGCCATGGCATAACGGGTTTGTGGAGTCCTTCCACAACCGGCTACGCGACGAGCTGTGAGAGGACGAGATGTTCGACGACCCCGCCCATGCGTCGCGTTGCCTGCGACTGTGGTCGAAGCGCTATAATACCTATTATCCTCATTCGAGCCTAGGGTTTATCCCGCCGACTGAGTACGCCAACCAATGGCACCAAACCCAGGAAGGCACTCAAACCGCCCGGTCTTAAAAACCAGCCTGGCCCACCCGCGGACTTGATGATGTCTACCTCACTACCAGTGATGCCCATTTAGGTATCCAGCACGCGATTAGTGACGTGTTACTGAATGCGTCCTGGCAACGATGTCGAACCCATTTCGCCAAAAACCTATCGTCGATGGTGCCCAAGACGCAGTGGCCAACCCTATCGGCGATGTTTCATACGGTACTCCAGCAGCAAGATTCGGAATCGGTGTGGTCCCAAGCCACAGAGGTCGTGGCGTTTTGCCAGCAGAAGTTCCACACGTTGCTAACTACCTGGAAGAAGCCCTCGACGAACTATTGGCGTTTACAAACGCGCTGGCATCAGTGTGGAAGAAAGACTGGCCGAATAATCCCGCTGAACGGCTCAATCGTGAAATCTGGTGACGTACAGATGTCGTCGGCATCTTCCCCAATCTTGACGCTGTGGTGCGCCTTGTCTGTGCGGTCTTGGCTGAACAACATGATGACTGGATTCAGCAAAACCGCTACATGTCGCTAACGAGCCTGGAACAGACCAAAGCGTTGATCACCGTCAACGTCATTGACGCTGACACCTCCAAGGAAGTCGCGTGAACCAGTTAGAGCACCGGGTACGTGCTGACCCCCTGAGCCCATAACACTGCTTGTTTCAACGAAAGGCAGAAACACCACTCAAACAGACTTGACCAGCGGCCTAGCGCCAGCCCATGGTCATGAGCAGGCCAATGAGGGCGAGGCCGAAGCCAATCCCGTAGTTCCAACCGCTGAGCTCCGCCATGAAGGGGATGGATTCACCGGCGAGGTAATTGACCACGAGCCACAGCAGGCCAATGACCATCAGGCCAAGCATGATGGCCACGTACCATTTCGGGGTGCCTTCAGAGTTGATTTTGACCGGGGTGCGGTTTGCCCCAGAAGAGCTCGATACCTGGGTGGCAGAGCTCTGGGTGATCTTTGACTTTGGCATAAGAGACCTTCTCTAGATTTCAGTTCTTATCTCAGTGCTTACTGATGAATTACGATACCAGCAGCTATGGCTGCGGCAGGAGCGCCGAGGCTTCGAATTTCCAGATGCGAACCTCCACGTCCTGATCCTTGCGGATGGTATCGCCGGGATTAGTGGACGCCCAACCGATCTTATTGCTATCGACCAACGCGCCGGTGGGAATTGGCTCGCCCACGCGCAGCTCGCCATCCCAGCCCGCCTGACGCAGGGCATTCTCGGCTTGTCCTTGGTTCTTGTGCATGATCTCTGGTGCCTTCATGAGCATCCCATTGGATACCTCAATGGTGACAGTCTGGCCCTTTTCCAGCTGAGCGCCCTGGTTGGAGACGTTAAGCACGGTGCCTTCCGGCTCTAAGGAATCGACTTCCCGGACATTGACGTCGAAGTCATTGGCTTCGAGGCGGCTGCGCGCATCCTCCTCGTTCAAGCCAGCGACATCAGGAACGCGCTTCTTTTCGATGCCCTTAGACACCGTCACCCGGACCTTTGATCCCTTGGACAATTGGGTACCACCCGCGGGGTTCTGCTGAATTACCTCGCCGGCGGGGGCCTCATCATTGCGCTCAGAAATATCCGAGTTCAGCTCCAAGCCTGCCTCTCCCAAAACCTGCGCGGCCTGATCCAAGTTCATGCCGGTGATATCTGGGACATCGATGATTTCCTTGCCGGAAGAAACGGTCAAGGTCACCGAGGCATTCTTCTGCAATTCCGAACCAGGGGCCGGATTAATGCGAATCGCATTATTGCGATCGATATCGGGGTTAGCTTCCTCGTTCACGGTGACGAGAAGTCCCAAGTCCTCGAGCTCCTTGACCACTTCATTGCGCGGGCGGTTTTCTACCTCCGGCACGATGACGCTATTGTGCTCCGCCACCTCGGTTTGGTTTCGACCGTTCCGGTTATCGTCATCGTCGCTACTCCAGAAATCCCAGGCAAAATAGCCCAAGATGGCGATCAACAGCGCGACGAGAAGCAGCGCGAGCCACTTCATCCAGCCGCCGCTTTCGTCCTCTTCGGTAGGACGCGTCGATTCGATCGGTGCCCGGTGGGACGCAGCCGCAGGGGCAGTAGAAGTGGCCGGTGCGGGCATCGCCGTCGTGGCATCATCTTCGTTTACGTGCATGCGAGCAGCATTGGTGACCTGGCCACCCCGCAGGCGGTCCAAATCGCCGGCCATCTCCCAGGCGGACTGGTAGCGGTCCGCGGGGTGCTTGGCCATCGCGGTCAGTACCACCGCATCGATATTGACCCGCTGGGTGGGGGTCAACGAGGGATCATCGATAAGCTCCGAAGGCGGGGTCGGTTCCTCCTGCACGTGCTGGTAGGCCACGGCAAAGGGGGTTTCGCCTTCGAATGGGGTGCGGCCGGTGAGCACCTCGTACATGACGCAGCCCAGCGCATAGACATCGGAACGCGCATCGGCGTGTTTGCCGCGCGCCTGCTCCGGGGAGAGGTACTGAGCGGTACCGATAACGGCAGAAGTCTGGGTCATCGCTGAAGTTGAATCGTCCAATGCACGAGCGATGCCAAAGTCCATCACCTTCACCTGGCCGGTGTTGGTGAGCATGATATTCGCCGGTTTGATATCGCGGTGAATGATTCCCGCCTCATGGGATGCCTGCAGAGCCTCAGCAACCGGCTTGAGGATTTCCGCCGCCTCTTGGGCGGGCAGCGGGCCATCTTCGCGAATAATATCGCGCAGCGTGGCCCCGTTGACCCTTTCCATGACGATATATGGGATGGTCATGCCATCCATCTCGGTCTCACCGGTGTCATACACCGCCACGATATTGGGATGGTTTAATTTGCCTGAGTTCTGTGCCTCGCGGTAGAAGCGCTCGCGAAAGTTGATATCGCGGGCCATCTCCGTGCGCAGCATCTTTACCGCTACTTGCCGGCCTAAAGTGGTGTCTTCTGCGGCAAATACCTCGGACATGCCGCCGGAGCCGATGATCTCACCGAGCCGGTACCGGTCATTGACCATGGCTTAGTCACCATCCTGTCTTAATAAGTCAGATAAATCCCCAGGAAGTTCATCGGGCTGGGAGTTTACTGTGTTTTTCTGTTCAGGTGTATTTTCGACGTGCGTCTGCTGCTCCTGCGGTTGGCGCTGCTGGGGCTGGCGTTGCTGCGGCGGAGTATTCGGGCTCTGCTGGTTTCGCGTCGGGGCCTGCTGGTTCGGGGCCTGCGGCTGACGGTGATTATCACGCGGCGCCTGGTTGCCCTCCCGATCCGTGGGCTCGGTCTCCGTTACCGTCACTTCCGGCTGCGTTTCATTCGTACCTTTGTCCTCTTCCAGCGTTTCTACTTCCGTGGTCGTGGGATCCCGGTATTCAGTAACCACGGACGTTTCTTGGGTAGACGAAGGCTCGCTGTCGCCACCCTCGCTACTAATGAGGTTCATCAGGGCGTAGCCGCCCGCAGCAAGCAGGGCGATGGCCACGACGATACCCAGGCCCTTGAGGAAAGACTTCCCGCCCTTCGAATCACCTTCCGGTACCGGTGCTGCCTTGCGCTGTGGCGCGGCAGTGCCCGCCGCCGGATGAATGGTGGTGGGCTGGGCGACATCGGCAAGCATTTCGGTCGATGCCGAGGGCGAAGGCTCCGGGGCCTGGTGGTGAGCCGGAATGGACTTTGGACGCGGTGGGCGCTTGCCCAGGCGCACATCGGATACCGCGACAGTGAATTCATTGCCATCGGCATAGCGGGTATTGGGATCCTTGCGCAGCGCAATGCGGATGAGCTCGCGCGCCGGGGCGCTAATCGTGGTCGAAAGCGGCTCTGGCTCCTGGTTGATGTGGGCAAGAGCAATGGAAACGGAGGAATCGCCCGAAAAAGGGCGCTTGCCGCCAAGCATCTCGTAGCCTACGACGCCGAGCGAGTAGATATCCGAGGCAGGGGAGACTTCCTTGCCCTGCGCTTGCTCGGGCGAAACGTACTGGGCGGTACCCACCACCATGCCGGTGCGCGTGAGCGGTACCGCGGCAGCCGCCTTGGCGATGCCAAAGTCCGTAATTTTTACCTGCCCATTTTGGGTAATCATCAGGTTGCCGGGCTTAATATCGCGGTGCACCAAGCCCATCCGGTGGATAATGGAGAGGCCGTGGCCTGCTTGCTCGAGCACATCCAGCGCGAGTTCTTCCTGTAAGGTGCTCTCGCGCGCGAGCAGGTCCGCGAGGGATTCGCCCCGCACGTATTCCAAGGCCATGAAGCAGAATTTACGGCCATTATCTTCCAGCTCGCGGTAGTCGTACGTGGCCACCACGTTATCGGACTGGATAGACTCGGCGGATTCCGCTTCATTGCGGAAGCGGGAGAGGAATTCCTGGTTATCGGAAAATTCCGGCCGCAAAACCTTGATGGCTACTTCGCGGTCATTACGAATATCATCGGCAAGCCACACCGTGGACATGCCACCGTGGCCAATGATCCACTGCAGTTCGTAGTCGCTGCCGATGAGTTCCTGGAGATGGTCCTTATTTTCGGTATTCTTCATTACTGCTCCCCCTGGTATGCGCGCAAGATGGCACGACCAATTGGGCCAGAGACCCTGCCGCCCGTTGCGGATTCACCCAAGTTACCGCCATTCTTAACGACGACCCCGACGGCAATATCGCGGTCCGGGTCAAAGGCGACGTACCACACGTGCGGAGCTAAGCCTTCGCCGTGCTCGGCGGTACCGGTTTTAGACGCGAAGCCATTGCCATCGTAGCCCCACGAAGAACGCTCGGAGGCAAACATCAAATCCTGAATGGTCGATGCGGTCTCTTCCGTGACGGCCTCTCCGGCTTTCTTGGGCTTGGTGGTGCGGATGTCCTTCATCTGGGCATCGGTAATGCGATTGACCAGGTAAGGCTCCATGCGCGTGCCTTTATTAGCCACGGTGCCGGCCATGACTGCCGCTTGCAACGCGGACATAGTGACATCGCGCTGGCCGATGGCCGATTGCGCCGTCGCCGCACCATCCGGCAGGTCGCCCAAGGTACCCGCGGAGGAAGAAACTCCCAGATCGTATTTCTTGCCGATGCCGAAAGCATCCGCGTATTTGCGCAGCTCATCCGCGCCAATCTGCTCCGACATCTGCACAAATGCGGTATTGCACGACAGCGCGAATGCGGTTTGCAGGGTGACGGAATCTTGGCCGTTGCACTTTTCATTGCCGTAGTTCGTCAGCTCCGTGACGGCATCCGGCAAGGTAATCACATTGGAGCCGGTCAGGCTCGACGAGGGATTGAATCCATTATTCAATCCAGCCGCAGTCGTAATGATCTTGAAAATAGATCCCGGTGGCAAAGTATCCGCCGCTGCGTGGTTGACGAGCGGCTGGCCCGCTTGCTCCTGCAATCCTGTCCACGCTTCATTAGCGGACTCGCCCAGCAGGGAATTCGGGTTAAAACCTGGGTTGGAGGCCATGGCCAGGATCTTGCCCGTCGACGGCTGGATGGCAACCGCCGATCCTTCGTATCCCGGACCGGCCAGTTGATCATACGCGGCCTGCTGCAATGCTGGGTCGATGGTGACCTCTACATTGGCGCCCTGAGTGGGTTTATTCGCGATGGTATCCAGCCAGTGCTGTTTGAACAGGGAATCATCCGTGCCATTGAGAATGTCATTTTGCGAAGATTCCAATTCCGAAGCGCCAAATTGCTCGGACAGATAGCCGGTGATATTGCCAAAAGCGGGCGAATCGATGGGATAAGACCGAGAATAGGTCTCATCCGGGTTTTCCGTGGATTGTGCCAGCACCGTATTGCCGGAATAGATCTGGCCGCGCGGGGTGGTCTGCAGCTCTATAAATCCGCGCGAGTTCTTAGCATTATGCGCGTATTTATCGTCCGAGAATGCCTGAATGACCGTCAGATTCACCAACAGGATAGCGGTCAAAATGATGGCAAATAGGGATACTAGGCGGATGGATTTATTCATCGGTAAGCCTCCTGAACCGACGGGAACATGGAGGTGTCACTCGGAGCAGCGCTCGAGTTCTCCTGCATGGGTCGGCGTGCCGCGTTAGAGATCCGCAGCAAGATCGCCAACAGTACATAGTTAGCCATGAGAGAGGAACCACCGGCGGACATGAAAGGAGTGGTCAAGCCGGTCATCGGCAGCAGGGCGGAAATGCCACCGGTGACGACGAAGACCTGTACCGCCAAAGTAAGAGAAAGGCCTGAGGCGACTAGTTTGCCGTAGGTATCGCGGGTACGCAACGCGGTATTGAATCCGCGGGTAACCAACATGCCAAAGAGGATCAAAACGGCAGCTAGACCAATCAGCCCCAATTCCTCACCGATGGCGGCGAGGATGAAGTCTGAGTGTGCCACCGGTACCAATTCGGGATGGCCCTGGCCCAGGCCGCTGCCGGAAATACCGCCAGAGGACATACCAAAAAGGGACTGGGACAGTTGGAAGCCAGTGACATCATAATTTGCTAGCGGATCCAAGAAGTTGGAGAAACGCTGCTGGATCTTTTCAGAAACTTGGTAAATGCCAAAGCCGCCGATACCGACGAGGATGAGGCCGATAAATAGCCAACTGACCCGGCCGGTAGCCATAAATAGCATGCCCAGCACCGTGCTGAAGAGCAGCAGCGCCGGACCAAAGTCATTGGAAATTCCCATGATGATGATGGCGATGGCCCACACGATGAGAATGGGGGCGAGGTCGCGCAAGCGGGGCAGGGAAATCCCTAGGAAGCGATACCCAGCCACAGTAAAGAGGGATCGCTTCTGCGTCAGCAGCATGGCAAAGAATAAGATCAGCATGATCTTGGAGAACTCACCCGGCTGGATGGAAAAGGGCCCGAAGTTCAGCCAAATGCGAGCTTCAACGTCATCAGGTTGTGGCCATACTAACGGCAGCGCCAACAGTACGAGGCCAGCCGCGCCCAAGATATAGGAATAGCGGGTGAGTGAGCGATGGTCCTTGACAACCGCCAGGACCAGCACAAAGAGCACGAGGCCAACGACGGTCCACATGACCTGGCGGACCGCGAGTCCCCGGTCATTGACCAAATCCAGGCGGGCCAAAACGATAAGCCCAATGCCATTAAGGATGGCAACGATAGGCAACATGATCTGGTCCGCGTAGGGCGCCAAGAAGCACATTGCCAAGTGGGCAATGGTAAAGACACCAATGAATCCACCGATGAGGTAGATCAAGTCCGTCGTGAGCGCATTATCCTGCGACAGCTCCAAACTGACCAAGGTAATGGCAAAGACGACCGCGGCGAGAATAAGGAGGCCGAGTTCGATTCTTCGGCTAAAAAACTTCTGCATCAGCTACACCTCCCTACAAGTGACCCCAGGTTTGTTTTCCTTGGTGTCTTTATTATCTTTTTGGCTCGGCGCAGTGATACATGGCTTGAGTGCCTTTTCACCCAAGTCATTAATCTGATCCTGAACCTCGCTCAGGTCACCGGCGGAAATGTGGTTTACCGCGCCGCGCTCAGACTCGGGCAGGTCAGAGACCTTCAACGGGGTGAAGTCTCCCTTGCACTTCTGTGCAGAAAACAGCAAGGAGTTCTTGTCATTAATGCACACGTATTGGTGCGTGGAGCTTAGATCCTTGCCAAATAGGGAATAGTCCGCGCCTTTGAGGATGGTGATCTCTTGTGCGTCGTTGGTCTCGGCATAATAGTTATTGGACAAGAAATTCTTGACCCACAGCCCTGCGCCGATAACGAGCGCCAAGATGATGATGAGGGCGATGAGGACCTTCCACCCAATTTTTCGTCGAGGGGGCTCGTCCTCTGCCTCTTCTTCATCGGAGTCCGAAGCCGCGTTGTCTTCATCGGCCATAACGGCCGGCGGAATCACCTGGGGTTTACGGGTGAGTTTGGCGGCGCGTGATGCAGAAGAATCCGGGTGAGTGGGCTCTTCTACCGAACCCGCCAGCGCACCAACGCGAAAAGGCTCGTGGGTGGCGGGTTTTTCTTCCGTAACCTCACCGATGACGACCGTGACATTGTCCGGTCCGCCCGAACGTATGGCGAGATCCACGAGGGTGGAGCCCGCCTGTTCGATGCTTCCCTGGCCAAGGGCGGTTTCAATAGTGGAAGCCGTAACCGGGTCAGACAGTCCATCCGAGCACAGCAGGATGCGGTCACCCGCCTTGGCTTCGAACGTGAAGAGCGTCGGCTCCACCGCACGGCCGGTATAGGCCTTCAAGATGAGGGACTTTTGTGGGTGGGAAGAAACATCTTCTGCAGCCAGCTCCCCCTTATCCACCAAGGACTGCACGTAGGTATCGTCCTTGGTGATTTGCTCGAGCTTGCCATCGCGCAGCAAATAAGCGCGCGAATCGCCCACATGGCAAACACCAAAGGTGGTGCCATTGAACAGCATCGTGGACAGCGTCGTGCCCATGCCTTCGGTCTCAGGGTGGGCGGTGACGTGCTCGCTGATGGCCTCATTGGCGTCATCGGCAGCAGCCGCAAGGAGCGCCTCCGTGTCCTCCTTACCCGGATCCTGATCCAAGATTTCGAGGTGGTTGACCATGAGTTGGGAGGCGACCTCACCCGCGGCATGCCCGCCCATGCCATCGGCCAAAATCAGCAGGTGGGATCCGGCGTATCCGGAGTCCTCATTATTTCCGCGGATAAGCCCGCGGTCCGACTTGGCAAAAAAGTTTAGCTTCAGTGTCATGCGTTCAACCTCACGGTAGTGCGGCCTAGCTTAATTTCGGAGTTCGCGCCGACTACCTCAGGTTGGTCGATGCGCACACCATTGACGAGGGTTCCGTTGCGCGATTCCAAATCCTCCACTACCCACTCGCTGCCGCGGCGAAATAGGCGTGCATGATGGCCGGAGGAGTAATCATCCCCAGTGACAAAATCACAGTCGGCGGCACGTCCCAAGGTACATTCCTCGAGCGTGCCCAAATCCATGTGGGATCCCTGCAAGGGGCCCTCCACAATAGAAAGCTGCTTTACCGCAGCGTGACTGCGCGGGGACGCACCCATTTTTGACGACTGTGGCATAGCACCTGCGGATTTATTGGTATCCCGCCGCATGGCATTCAAGGCCACCAGGACAAATACCCACAAAAGAGCCAATAAGCCGATGCGAAGCGCCAGCATGATGACTGCATCCATGGCGGCCTCCCTTCCTCAGTGTGAATTAGTAACTATGCGAATCAAGGCCCGTAATGCGGACCTCGACGTGGGAATGGCCCATGGTGATCACATCGCCATCGGCAAGCAGCCAGTTATCAATAGGAGTGTCATTGACCGTGGTGCCATTGGTGGACTGCAAATCCACCAATACGGCATCTTCACCGTTCCACGTGATTTCCGCATGCTGGCGGGACACGCCCGTATCCGGCAGGCGCAAATCCGCATCATTGCTGCGGCCAATAATATTTGACCCTTCCTGCACGTGGTAGACGCGGGAAGAGCCATCCTGCAACATCAAATTGACAGCGGGGCCCTGCGTTTGCGGCGCGGGTTGGTCATCTTGCGCAATGAAAGCGGTAGTAGCTGCGTCATCCGCATTATTTTCGTGCGGGTTGGTCATCTGGTCCTCCTGACCATCAAAGTCGTGGAAAATCGCCTCGAAACCGGTCTCTTCTGTGGGCTCGTGATCTATAAACGAGGACACACGAAGCTGGCCCGTGCGCAGGCCCGATTCCTCCGCTATCCGCACAATGACGGGACCAGCGAGGGACCATCCGTTATTGCGGATAAAGCGAGATAATTGGTCTGCGCAATCGGCAGGCAAATCGGGGTCTTGCGACAAGTTCTCCAAATCCTTGGAGGAGACACCTACAGTCATGACATTGGGACTATAGAGTTTGTCATCGTCCCCGTGGCCGAGATTGTCCTGGGCTTCTTGCTTCAAAAGCTCATCAATCTCTGCAGGAACGACCTTGCCGCCGAAGACAAAAGCCATGCCGTTATCAAGGCCGCGTTGCATAGCGGAATCGAGCTTCGCCAGCCTTTCTAAAAACGCCACGAATTTTGCTCCTTTCCGCTATACAGCGATCAGTAGTGATCAGTAGTAGCCATTATAGTTTGTATACCCCTTTCAAACGTAGACGGCGGCGCGAAAGTTCCTAGTTTTTCGCCATTAAATGCGCAAAATAATCCGCTTTTCCTGCTGATTTGTAATTGTATGCACTCCCTGTGCTATCTTTATCTAGTCGCACTGACAACCACACCCTGCCCGGGTGGCGGAATTGGCAGACGCGCTGGCTTCAGGTGCCAGTGTTCGATAAGGACGTGCGGGTTCAAGTCCCGCCCCGGGCACAAAGAGCAGTTGAACAAACTGCGACACCGGAGGTAACAAACTCGAAAGGGTTCGTGACCTTCGGTTTCTTTGTTTTTCTGAACTTTGGCGGTTGAGGATTGCAAGTGTGGGAATTTACATCCTAACTCCCGCTCTCTTCTGTCGAACTCTTGTTTTCGATGGTGTCAACAAGTCATTTTGTTTGTTATTTTGATCTGACGTTCTGGCTTTAGCTCCCGCTTCGGGGCAATTGGAATCCTCCAACTGAGATGTTTTCCTTGGGCTGTTGGAGGATTTCCTAGTTGTTGAATCCCAATTTAAGAATTAAACGACTGGGCTGACGCGGAACAGGTTTCCATCAGGGTCGGCAACTACGAAGGTGCGGCCGAAGACGTCATCGTCGGGTGGCTGCACAATTTGGACTCCTTTTGATTGGTGCTGTTGCAAAGTTGGGCGGAGAGTAGCGAAGACTCAGTTTCTCATTCCCTGATGGCCGCTGCGTGTGGGCGTTGTTAGGCCGTCTCGAAGACCCTGTTGACGATCACCGCGTCCGGGTTCGGTTGCCCGTGAGGTCAAACACAGTGCCTTGCCCTTTCCGCAATGAGTGCATCGCCTCCATCCCTTTCAACGTCCGATATGCAGATGTCCGGTTCTTAAACGTACCTTTCGGCCCGAGGATCCGCTTCAGTCGACCATGGTCGCCTTCTAGGATGTTGTTGAGGTATTTCACCTGTCGGTGTTCCACTGTTGGCGGGCAGGTTCCCCCTGACTTCAACTCGGCGATTGCCCTGGCTAGGGAGGATGCTTTATCGGTGTTGATCACTCTGGGATACCCGGCTGACGCATTGTATCTGAGAGCCTTGGCCAGAAAACGTTTCGCTGCGGCCACGTTCTGCTTCGGAGAGAGGTAAAAGTCCAGGGTCTGGCCACCGGCGGGGATCGCCCGATAGAGGTAGCACCACCTGCCGCCGATCCGGATATAGGTCTCACCACCCGCCAGGAACTGGCCTGCCAGTCAGGTACCTGCCGGTACCACCGTGTTTGCTTGTCCAGCTCAGGGGCGTATTTCTGGACCCAGCGGTAGATCGTGGTTGATCAACCGGCACACCCCGCTGAAGTCATCATTTCCTCCAAGTCTCGGTAGCTCACCCCTAGCGGCAGTACCACCGCACTGCCCACAGAATGACGTCACGGGGGAAATGACGACCGGAGAAGATACCCATGGCTGTGATTATTTCACGTCGCTCTTCCTACTGCCCCAACTTTGCAACAGCACCCAAAGCCCTGGAATGAACTCCTGTCACCAGGGTCATTCCAGGGCATATTTCCCTGACTAAGAGAAGCAGTGACACAGAAGGTCTACCTCAGCGTGGGCCCTGTGGGCGTGCAGGTTCCGTGTGTGGCTGGTGTGCTGCGGCATGGTCGGCAGCGATTGATGACCGACTCTGGAGCGGGTGCCTTGTCTGGTCTCGCGGTTCAGGGTGGGTGGACTATTCGGCGGGTTGGATCTCGCTCTCGGTGACCCACTTGTGGTTGGTCATCGTCATCCCGTCGACGGTGAGATCAACCATGTAGACCGTCTCCTCGGTGGAGTAATCGATGGTGGCCTCAGCACCCTTCATGCCGGACATGTGCTCGGCATCCAGGACAACGCTCGCCCCGTCGGGCAGGGGGGCCTGACCCGGATCGACGAGCTCCTCATGGACGACCCAGCGGTGGTCGGTAACCGGGGCCCCACCCTCGGCGGGGGTGTAGCTGACCGAATAGGTCGTGGTGTCAAACGCCCCGGAAATGGTGGCGGTGGCCCCGTCCATGCCGGGCGTGTGGTCAGCGGTGAGGATGACCTCGGTGCCCACCGGGTACGTGGGATCCTCGGCCTCTTCAATGCCTGCCGGCGGTGCCCCGCCGTCGGCAGGGTGGTCGTGCCCGCCGTGCTCTTCGTCGGCAGTGGTGGTGTCTTCCTGGTGGGTCTCGTTGGTCTCTGCGGTTGCCGTCGTGGTGCTGGTGGTGTCGGCATCGTCGGAGTTGTCGGTGGCGTCGCTGCAGGCGGTCAGCGCCAGGGTGGAGGTCAGTACCAAGGCGGCGAGGGTAATGCTGCGTTTCATGAGCGTTCCTTTCAAAGGTGGTGTGAGTTAGGGGTCGAGAGACAAGGTCAGTCAGTAACGGTTACGGGGGATATCGACCTACTGTGTTCCTCCTTCCCGTCGGTCGGAGCCAGGTGAGTCGGCTCCAGATCAATGCGGCGCAACAGCTGGGCGTTCAGGGCCACCACGATGGTCGAGGCAGACATCAAGATCGCGCCCACGGCCGGGGACAGCACGAACCCGATCGAGGCGAGCACTCCGGCAGCCAGCGGCACGGCGAGGATGTTGTAGCCAGAGGCCCAGATCAGGTTCTGGATCATCTTGCGGTAGCTGGTCTGGGACAGCTCAATCATCGACAGCACTGCCCGCGGGTCATCACTGGCTAGGACCACCCCGGCAGATTCCATGGCCACATCCGTGCCGGCACCAATGGCGATACCGACGTCCGCGCGGGTCAGAGCGGGGGCGTCATTGACACCGTCACCGACCATGGCCACGCTCAAACCCCGGTCCTGCAGCTGCGTGACCTTGGTGTCTTTGTCCTGGGGCAGGACCTCGGCGAAGACCTCATCAATGCCTAGGTCCTGACCAACCGCCTGGGCCACCTGTTGCGCGTCGCCGGTGATCATCGCGACCTTCACCCCGCGTTCCTGCAGGGCTTTCACAGCGGCGCGGGATTCGGGGCGGATCTTGTCCTCGACGGCCACCGCACCGATGATCTGACCGTCGCGGACAATATGGAGCACACCGGCCCCACGCCCGGTCCAGGCACTGGTGGTGTCGGTGAGCTCGGCCGGGGTGGTGAGGTTGAACTCGCGCAGCATGTTCGGCCCGCCCACGAGGATCTCAGCGCCATCGACAGTGGCCCGGACTCCCCGGCCGGAGGCGGCGTTGAAACCAGTTGCACGGATTTGCCGACGGGAGGCCTCGGGATGGGCGGCCGCGGCCGCCACGATGGCGCGGGCCACGGGGTGCTCGCTGTCGGCCTCCGCAGCGGCGGCCAGGGCCAGTAGCTCGTCCTCGGTGACGCCGACAGCTGCCGCGACACCGGTGACCGCGTGCGCACCCTCGGTCAGGGTGCCGGTTTTGTCGAAGAGCACCACGTCGATGGTGCGCATCCGCTCGAGCGCCATCCGGTCCTTGATGAGCACCCCGGATTTCGCGGCCCGCTCGCTGGAGATCGCAATGACCAGCGGAATCGCCAGGCCCAGGGCGTGCGGACAGGCGATGACCAGCACCGTAACCGTGCGCACCACGGCATCGTCCGGGCTGCCGATGATGGTCCACACCACCGCGGTGATCAGAGCGGAGATCAGCGCGAACCAGAACAACAACGCCGCCGCCCGATCCGCCAGGGCCTGGGCCCGGGAGGAGGACTCCTGGGCGTCGGCAACCATGCGTTGGATCCCAGCCAGGGCGGTGTCCCCGCCGGTAGCCTCCACCCGGATGCGGACGGTGTTGTCGGTGGCCACAGTACCGGCGACCACCTTGTCACCGGTGTCGCGGAAGACGGGACGGGATTCGCCGGTGATCATCGCCTCATCGAATTCGGCGGCTCCGTCGAGGATGGTTCCGTCGGCCGGCACCCGGGCACCGGCCCTCACCAGAACGACGTCGTCGACGACCAGCTCGGAGATGGCCACGGTGCGGGTGGTCCCGTCGATGACTTTCTCGGCCTCATCCGGCAGCAGGGCAGCCAGCGCGTCAAGCGCGGAGGACGCGGCCCCGAGAGCGCGCATCTCCAGCCAGTGGCCCAGCAGCATGATGGTCACCAGCAGGGCCAGCTCCCACCAGAAGTCCAGGTCAAAACCACCCAGCCCCAGAGTGGTGACCCAGGAGGCGACAAACGCCACGGTGATGGCCATGGCGATCAGGAGCATCATCCCGGGTTGGCGGGATTTCAGTTCTTTCCATGCGCCCTTGAGGAAAGGCGTTCCGCCGTAGACGAAGATGATCGTGCCCAGCACCGGGGGGATCCAGGTGGATCCGGGGAATGCCGGGAGGTGGTAGCCAAGCAGGTGGGCGACCATGGGGCTGAAAATAACGACGGGAATGGACAAAATCAGCGACCACCAGAAGCGGTCCCGAAACATTGCGGTGCTGTGTCCGGCGTGTTCGCCGTGACCATGAACGTGGTGGTCTTCGTCCGGGGCGGAATGCGGGTGATCGTGGGGCATTGCCTGGCCGTGGGGGTCGGCATCTGCGTGGTGTTCGTGGCTGGCATGATCCGGGTGGTGGGTGTGGTCTGTTTCCGGAGCGGGGTGATCACCATGGTGATCACCCGAATGGTGGGGAGTGCTCATGACGTTCCTTTCGCTCAACCCGGTCGGGGTCGAGATGATGGGTAAAACTGATCAGGATAAGACGGTGTAGCCGACCTCCTCGATGGCCCGGCGAACCATCTCCGGAGGTACGGCACCGGTGACCGTGATGGTGGAAACTCCACCAGCAGCGAGATCAATCTGGACGTCGTCGACCTGGGGGAGGGCCTGAAGGGCCTGGGTCACGCTTTTCGCGCAGTGCCCGCAGGTCAGGCCGGTGACCTGGTAGCTAGGGGAGGACCCTCCTGCTGACGAGTCGCTGGTGGCAGGGGTGGAGGCGGTGTCGGCACGTGAGGCAGGTCCGCAACAGCTGCAGCCGTGGGAGGCCATCGGCAAGAGGCGGGGCGGGGAGGTGATCATGGGAAAGCTCCTACGAGTCGGTGGGATGCGGCGATGCCACTCTCTAGCATATACCCCCCAGGGGTATATTTTCAATGGGTGGAGGGCGCGGCTCTCATGCGGGGCAGGGTGTGGTCACCGAGCAGCCTCCTCACTGTCGGGAGGGGACAGCGGGAGGCGGAGGGCAAACACCGCTCCGCGACCGGGTCCGGGGGAGGTGGCGGTGAGAGTGCCGCCGTGGGCCTCGATCAATGCCTTGGAGATGGTCAGACCGATACCGGCCCCGCCGTCGTCCCGGCTGCGGGCGGCATCCCCCCGGTAGAAGCGTTCGAAGATGTATCTGAGCTGGTCAGGCGGGATGCCCTCGCCGTCATCGGCGACGTGGATGAGTGCGGTGGACGCCCCCTGTCGGTGGACGCTGATCCGGACCTGCCCGCCGGCCGGGGTGTGTCGTAGCGCGTTCGACAGGAGATTGCTCATCACCTGGCCGAAGCGTTGCCGGTCCACGAGCGCCCGGGCGGTGTGTGTAATGGTCTCGATCTGTAAATCGACGCCTTTGTCAGCATAAGCTTCCCCCGCGGCAGCAGCGGCGGTATGGAGCAGATCCCCGAGCCCTTCCTCCGCCAGGTCCAAATCGATCCGGTGTTCCTGGGCCCGGGAGACATCGTCGATGTCTTCCATCAACCGGGTCAGGCGGGTGAGTTGGTCAGCCATGATCGTGTGGGTGGCATTATTCCAGTCCACGACCCCGTCCTGGAGACCATCGAGGTAGACCGTGAGCACCGATAAGGGGGTGCCCATTTCGTGGGCCAGATCAGAGAGCATCTGGCGGCGGACCTGTTCGGTGTGTTCCAGCCGATCGGCCATGGTGTTGAAGGCATGCGCCAGGGTGGTGACCTCGGGGCCTGCTTTTCCGGCGGGCACGCGGATACGGGAGTTGCCGGCCGTCAGGCTGGTAGCGGCGCGGGTGAGATCCTGCAGGGGGGTGCGCAGACGACGCGATAACCACAGGCTGGCCAGCAGGGCGCTGATCAAGGCGGTGGGCAGGGCGACGGCCAGGGTGATCAGGTTGGCGCCCCGGTAGGCCTGCTCGGCATGGAACAGCTCCAGCGAGGGGTCCTCCTGGCCGGTCATCAACATATGATCATGGAACAGGGTCGGACCCACCGTCGTGGCCACGGCCGCGGCCACCAGCAGGCTAATCACCACGACCAACACCTGGGCGGCCAGGAAGCGGAAGGTCAGGCCGGGTCCGTGATTCATGGTTGCCCCACCCGGTAGCCCACGCCACGCACGGTGTCGATAAACCCCCGGCCCCGGGTGTCGGTGCCGAGCTTGCGACGCAAGTTGCCGATGTGGACATCGACGATGCGTTCATCACCGACCCAGGTGGTGTCCCAGACCTCGGTGACCAGGTCGTGGCGGGTCAGCACCTGGCTGGGGCGCAGGGCCAGGGCAACCAGCAGCTCGAACTCCGTGCGGGTGAGCTCCACGGTCGTCTCCCCCACCCGCACCTGATGGGCGACGGGGTCAAGGATGAGGTCACCAACGATCAAGGGGGTGGTCACCTGCGGTGGGGTGGTGCTGGTGCGCGGGCGGCGCAGCACCGCATGCACCCGGGTCACCAGTTCCCGGATGCTAAAAGGTTTGGTGATGTAGTCATCCGCCCCCAAGGTCAAACCGCTGATCTTGTCGTCCTCGCTGCCACGCGCGGTGAGCATGAGGATGTAGCAGTCCGAGAAGGTGCGGATCCGTCGGCACACCTCCAGGCCGTCGAGTTCGGGCAGCCCCAGATCCAGCACCACAACATCAGGGGAAAAGCGACGAGCCTCGTCCACGGCCTGGGTGCCGGTGTGAGCCTGGCGGGTATCGAAGCCGGCCCTGATGAGGTAGGAGGCCACCATCTGAGCCAGGGGTTGTTCATCATCGACGACCAGCACCCGCCCCGGGGGCGTGGCGGTGGTCGGTGTGCGGTCAGCCATAGGCCCCAGTATTGCTCCGGTCAGGGGGGAATACCACCCTCGCTCAGTGCCCGGCGGGGCAATCTTCATCAAATCTTCAAACATCACCCTTCGACTGCCGTCACCCTTGTGCCCCACCCCGGGCCGGCGGCATCGCCTCCCCTGGTCGGTTCAGCAGGCGCCACCAGGGATTTCACTGCCTGCACCGCATACCCGGGGCGGGTAGAAGGACATCGCCCACGGCTGTGGGGTGGTGTCCCGGTGGTGACCCAGCCCACCGAATCCACCCCCTTTTCGCCCTGTTATAAGGCTGTGAGCAGGGCTTTTGATTTCTAGTCCGTCAGGCACCCGTGCTAGATAAAGGTATGACATCGACCTTGAGGCGGTGTCTTCTCACGGTCTTACCACGATCCAAGGAGATTGACGTGAAACGAGCAGCGATCGCAGCCGCCGCCCTTGCCCTCGCCCTCACGGGGTGTTCGGCCGCCGACCCGGAACCCACCGCCGACGGGACGGTGTCCCGGGATACATTCCTGACTACCCATGGCCTGGCCGCCATGGACGCGGTGGAGATCATTGATCACCTCGACCGGCAGAAGGTCACTGAGCGTCCCACGGATCTGATCGCTTCAGTGCGTGCCGATGAACTGCTGCTCTCGAGCGATGACCAGGAAGTCGTGGTCGATCTTCCCGACAATCAGACGTATGTCTCGATCGCGCCCTATCTCACCTCCACCCACGACTGCTTCTACCACAGCCTCACGACCTGCCTGGGGGAACTCGACAATGAGGATATCCAGATCACGATCACCGATGAGGCGACCGGTGAGGTGCTGGTGGACGAGGCGACAACCACCTTCGACAACGGGTTTATTGGCTTCTGGCTTCCCGATGATGCCACCGGCCTGATTGAGGTCAGCTACCAGGGGCGTACCGGCACCGCGGAGTTTTCCACCGCCGACGATGGTGCCACCTGTGTCACAGACCTGCACCTGACGTGATGGCTCAGCAGGGTCCTCACCTGCGCCTGTCTCCCGTGTCACTGAAATCTAACACCAAGGAAGGTTAAATCATGATGAACGGTTTTTCCCGACGACAGTTTCTGCTCGGCGGGCTCGTCCTCGCCGGCACCGGGGCCGTGGCCGCCTGCACCAGCGACCCTGGACCCGCTGCCTCAGCACCAGGTTCCTCTCTTCGCCCCACTCCCACCCCCACTGCGCTCGGTGAGCCGACGGTGCGCCGGACACTGACCGCCCGGCCCCTCTCTCTGGATATCGGCGGCATCGAAGCCAAGACGTGGGGGTACGTCTCTGACACCGGGGATGCGGCCATTGAGGCCACCGCCGGCGACGTCCTCCAGGTCGATATCACCAATGAACTTCCTGAGAGCACCTCCATCCACTGGCATGGTATCGCACTCCACAACGCAGCCGACGGTGTGCCCGGCATGACCCAGGACCCCATTGAACCTGGCGAGTCTTTCTCCTATGTTTTTGAAGTCCCCCACAGTGGCACCTACTTCTACCATTCCCACTCCGGCCTGCAGCTTGATCGCGGCCTCCACGCCCCACTGATCGTCCGTGACCCGCAAGACGCTGAGGACCAGGACGTCGAGTGGACCATCGTGCTCGACGACTGGGTCGATGGCATTCAGGGCACTCCCGACGATGAGCTCGACAAGCTCACCGGAATGGGTTCAGGCGACCATAACGGGAAGAAGGGAATGGGAGGTCACGGCCAGATGATGCACGGCACCCCGGACCGGGTACTGGGCGGGGATGCTGGCGATGTGATGTATCCGCACTACCTCATCAACGGACGTATCCCCCGTGCTCACCGGACCTTCGAGGCTCGCCCGGGCGACAAGGCCCGCCTGCGGTTTATCAACTCCGGCGGTGACACCATCTTCAAGGTGGCCCTCGGTGGTCACCGCATGACCGTCACCCACACCGACGGCTTCCCCGTCCAGCCTCGGGAGACCGAATCGATCTACCTGTCGATGGGCGAGCGTGTCGACGTCGAGGTCATCCTCGGCGACGGCATCTTCCCGCTCACGGCTTTGGCGGTGGGTAAGGACGACCGCGCCTTCGCCGTCATCCGCACCGCCGGCGGCCAGGCCCCCCACCCCGATGTCGACTTCCCCGAGTTGTCGTCCACCGGACTGCTTCTGTCCTCCCTGAAGCCAGCAGACCGTGCACTCCTGCCCGAGGACACACCAGACCGAGAAGTCAGTATCGACCTGGGCGGGCAGATGATGCCGTATGAATGGAGCATTCTCACCGACGGCCAATCCTCCTCCGCGACCGTGCAGGAGGGCCAGCGCCTGCGGATGGTCATGCGCAACAGAACCATGATGCCCCATCCCATGCACATCCACGGCCACACGTGGGCGCTGCCCGGCAGCGGCGGGCTACGCAAGGACACCGTCCTTCTCCGCCACGGTGAAACCATGATCGCCGACCTGATCGCTGACAACCCCGGTGAGTGGGCATTTCACTGCCATAACGCCTATCACCTGGAAACCGGGATGTTCAGCTCGCTTCGCTACGAGTAACCCCCACAGCAGGGTTGAGTGCCGAGGTGGGCGGGGGTGTCCCCCGAGTAGTGGACACGGCGTTGGTGTGAAGTGTCCCAGGTTTTGTTCCGTTTGAGTAGATGGGAAAATCTGGAACGTGCCGAGAAAATTTGACCAGGATGCAAAGGATCGTGTGGTCCGTCTCGTGGAAGATCGCATCGTGGCGGAAAAAATGTCGATGCACCCCGCGTGCCAGGCAGTAGCTCCAAAGTTGGGGGTTTCATGGCACACGGCTCGTCAATGGACCCAGCAGGCCCGCCGTTCGGGAAACATCCCAGAACCTGTGTGTGAAGATTTGGCCGCCGAAAACGCGAGGCTGCGCCGTGAAAATCACCAGCTACGCGACACTAATGAGCTGCTGAAGGCTGCCTCAGCTTTTTCGCCTCATGACCAGGCCCCAAGCCTCGGTTATGATCCGGTTCATCGATGAATACCGGAATTATTTCTCTGTCGAGTTCATTTGTAAGACGTTGAAAAATAACCGGGCTGGTGGGTTTATCACCTCGCGTGGGTATCGCCAGTCCAAGGCCCGTGGGTTAAGTGCTCGTCGACTTCGCGATGCTGCGTTGGTTGAACGCATTAGTGCTGTTCATCGGGATAATTACGGTGTTTACGGCGTGCGGAAAATGTGGCATGCTCTTCGCCGTGAAGGAATTGATATCGGGCGTGAACAAACCGCTCGGCTGATGCGCCTGGCTGGTGTTTCTGGCACAGGCACAGGCGGATCACCAATCACAACGCGTACACCTCAACGTGCCGGATCTGCGCCCGGATTTGGTCGAGCGTGAATTTAAAGCCCGGGGCCCGAATAAGCTGTGGGTGGCCGACATTACGTATGTGCGCACGAAGAAAGGCTTTGTGTATGCCGCGTTTGTCACCGACGTTTACTCCCGACGGATCGTTGGGTGGGCGTTATCAGATTCGATGCGGACTTCAAGCACTGCCGCTGCAAGCTCTTAAGCAGGCGATCGTGTGTGCTGAGGAAACAACAGGTCTCATTCACCATTCGGATCACGGATCGCAGTATGTCAGCGTGGTCTACAACGAGCGACTTGCCCAACACGGGATCACTGCTTCCACCGGAAGTGTGGTGACTTATATGACAATGCACTGGCTGAAAACGTTAACGGCCCCTCATAAGAACGAACTCATCCATACTCGCAGGTGGAATGATGTTATCGAGGCAGAAATTGCGACGTTCGAGTGGGTGTCATGGTGGAACGAGGTAAGGCTCCACCAAAGCTTGGGATACCGAACCCCAGCCGAGGTGGAAACCGAGTTTTGGAAGCAGAACCCGCCACAGGCAATAATAGAAATCAAGGCAAATGCCTAGGAACAAAACTCGGGGCACTTCATTCCTTGGCGGAGTATGCAATGCCATTCAGGTGGCCGCACTGCGAATCATCGTGGTGGGAACCGTACCTGATGGGGTGAAGCCCAAAGCCCTTTCTACGATGGGATCGATAAATAGCTCTGCGATGCTTATCGGATACATTATCGGGGCGCCTATCGTAAGTGCCATCGGCCCGGCAGCGGCACTTGCCGTATCCGGAATTGGAACCTCGGTGCTTACAGTAGGGCCAGTCCTGAAACACCGTTTGCAATGATTTCCATGCGCGCACCTAGTTGCTGTTTTTCTTTTTCTTCGTGCGCAGCATGTCCATGCTCATTACGGCGCCGATGATGGCGGCGTGCTGTTGCTCGTTGAGGCCTGGCGCGATCCGCAGGAGATACGTGTTTTTACCCATGAAGTAGTTGCCCATGCCGGTCCATTTATTGGAGACATCGGCAAGCTGGCGATCCTGGGAGGTGATGGTGAGGTTCCAATCCCAGAAATCGCCGTGCACTTCGACGTCGGCAAAGCCCCCCATTGTTAATTCCATCTTGGTTTTGAACATGGAGAAGCGCTTGGTGATAACGGCCATGGGCTGTTCAATTCCCGGTAGGTGTACCTCGTAGGTATCCCGCAAAAAATTCGGCGGATCCGAGATCGTCATGACTGTTTGTTGGGGGTTGCCTTCGGCATCCGTGAGTGCGACCTCCAAGCTACGGGAGGGTTTAAACACCATCTCCTTAAGGCTGGTGGATTGCACGATGGTGCCCACTGGGGTCCCGTTGACATCAGAAATCATGAATCGATCCTTGAGGAGGGACTTGGTCTGGGAAATGATCAGCTCGTCGAGCGTGAATAATTTTTGCATCATGCCAACCAATGTATGGCAGTGGGCGTTTTTAATCCTCCTTCCTTGGGATGGTTTTTTCTTTTTCCTGTGCTTCGTGGGCCTCTTCGTAGGCCCGTGCGCGGTGGGCGGTCATGGTTTGTGCAAAAGTCTGCACCCAATTCTTATTCTTTTCCGCCAGCGGGCCGGAGGGCTCGGTGACGGTCCAGGTGCCGTCCTCGAAGAACCAAATAATGTCCCGGGTGTGCGGATCCATGACGTAAAAGGCCCGGCCATCGGTCTTTATGTTGTGGTGGTGTTGGCACAGGCACGCAAGGTTTGCGGGAGTCGTCGGCCCGCCATCCGCGTGGTTGATGCGGTGATCCTTCTGGCACACCGTGGCAGGGCGGTTGCAGCCAGGGTAGCGGCAGGTGCCGTCGAATCCTTCGAGGTAGGCTGCCATATCCGGCGGGGTGACATATCCCTTTACCTCTTTATCCGGGTTCAGTTCCCGGATCTTGGAGTAGGGCAGGGCGTTGGAGCGCGCCGGGTCGAGCCACCCAACGGATTCAATGAATGCGGGGGAGTTGGGGACATCGGTTGCCTTGTAGGCATTCAGGATGACCTGGGGTGCTTCGGTATTGCCGGTGAGGAGGGAAATGGCGGCATCGGCAAGCGAGCAATCCAGCTTGAGCGCAGTCTCCTTGATGCACTTATCTACGCACGCCATCACCGAGGGATCCGCGCTCAGCGTCATTGCTGCGGTATTGTTTCCCCAATTCTCCATGGTGTAGCGCGGCTGGGTCGGCCCCTTCTTGACCGCAAGGGTGTCATCTTCGAGGTTGATGAGCTCGTTGATCTTCCTTTTAATCTGCGCTTGCGTCCGCATGGCCTGGTTGGCGCGGGTGGGGGTGAGGTAGGCGGTGAGCTGCTCATCGATGCGCGCGACTACCTCCGGGGCCGGGTTGCCCAGGCGGTTAAGGGATTTATTGATGGCAATGAGGCGGTCTAAATCTAAGTGGTAAAGCTGGTGCTGCAGCTCTTTCAGCTGCGGGAGCTCTTCTAGGCGATACAGGGCCATCAGAATATGGCCGATTCGCCCCTGATTAACTCCGGTGGTGCGGTAAAGGGATTGGGTGACTAATTCGAAATCAGAATCGAGATCGGGGATCTGTTCAGTCCAGAACTCGTATTCAGATTTTCGCATCTCAAAAGCTAAGCGTGTAGTGGGGTCTTTGGTGTTGGTCGTGGAAAAGTATGGATCTTCCATGGCGCTTAAAACCTAAATTTGTGTTGTGAACGTGTGTACGAAAAACACTATAGAACACCCGCCGGACATTCGCCTGTTTTAACGCGTTTTCGCAGGTAGGAATGCATATTCTTCCGTCAGGATAACCGGCTCAAAAAACAAAATTATGTGCTAGCTTGAGGAGGGTATGAGCCAGGAGCAGGAAACGCAGGAAGAACCCGGCCGCGCGTGGTGGCAGTGGTGGGCGCCTTTGGCGATGATCGCTAACTTCCTGGTGCTCCCGCCGGCGATTTACCAGGCGGTTTCCGGAACGACGCTGCTCGGCATCATGGGTGGGCTTACCGTGCTTATTGCTCTTATCGATGCCGCCACATTCCGCTACTCATGGACCATCTTCTGGGTTGCGGGCATCGCCTATTTCGCGGCCATGGAGATGTACTTCAACGAGGGGACATGGATTTACCTGCCGGTAGTGGTCCTTTTGGCGTTGGGTGCTAGCAAATTGGGCGCCAAGTTGAGGAAGCGCTGATGGAAATCTGGCGGTTGGACCACCCTGAGGCTGGCCTGCTCGAGGTTGAGCGCGGCTACGATGCCGAGTTCGCTGAGCAGGGCGAATGGCCCAAGGAGCCGAAGGAATTTACGCCGGTGCTTGGCGATGCCCCCTTTATCCACCGCATCCAGCTCTGGCGCAAGAATCCTGCACCCCGCATGCAGATCGTGGTCAATGGCGAGGTTCGCAGCCGGCACGACAAGCCGCGTGGCGGCCGTTATTCATTGCAGAAGAATCTGGAAAACGATCTCTCATTCAGTGAGAATAGTGCGCCGCTGACTAAGCCTTATGTAGATATCCAAGCCACGCCCTTCGGGGAGATACAGGATGTCTACTACCGCGATGGGGAGGAGGCCGTGGCCTTTGATCCGCCGCCGGGCTCCTTGGGTGAAAAGCGGCGCCGGGCAATGGAAGAAAGCCCCTTCAAGCGCGTGCTGTATCCACTGCTCGGTGGGCTGGGGAAGTCCGGGTGGGCCATCGCGATGATTGTTTTGGCTCCTATTATTAGCCGCATCCTCTCGCGCTTGCTGCCGGATTGGGAGCTGCCAGATGTAGATTTCCCAGAGATTTACCTTCCGCTGCCAAATTTGCCGAACCTGCCGGAGCCACCGCAGATTACCTTGCCCGCGCCGCAGTTTGCGGTGCACTTTGTACCTCCGGAATGGGTGGTTTTCCTTATGGATTACAGCAGGGTGTGGATGCCTATAGTTATTGCCATTGCCTTTGGGGTGATGGCGGTGCGCAATGCAAAGAAGTCGGAGGCGAAGAAGAAGGAGTGGCAGAACCATGAAGATTCGCGGCGCGATTGATGCGGAGGGCCGGTGCAAGCATTGGCATTCCCCGCTCGACGTGGTGGCCAATAAGTGCGCGACCTGCGGCGAGTACTTCGCGTGCGCGCTGTGCCATGCGGAGCTGACGGATCATGAGTTTGGGCCCATGCTTGTCGATGCCCCCGCTGCCCTCTGCGGTTCCTGTGGCCTCGAGATGGATTACCGGCTGTATTCCTCTGTCGAGGCATGCCCGAAGTGTGGGCATATGTTTAATCCCGGCTGCAGTGCGCATGCCGGGATCTATTTTCAGGTCACCGCGTAAAAGCGAGGGGAGAGTGCTACTGGTTCAGACCCAAAAAGCGGTTGACCAAGCTGTGGTAGGCGCGCACGGTGAGATCTAGGTCCTCGAGGTAGAGGTGCTCATCGTGGCTGTGTAATTGCGAGTTGGCGCTGGCCATATCGCGGCCCTCGGCGTGCATCGCAAAGCCATAGGCATTGCCGCCCTTGCGGCGGGCGAAGCGGAGGTCGGAACCACCGGTGGCGTGGACGGGGACGACGTCTTTATTGGGGAAGAACTCTTTGGCGGTGGCCTCAATGGTGCGCCAGAGCTCGGTATCGGTGGAGGACTGGGTGGCGTTTTCGGTAATGAGGTGTTCGATTTCTACCTCATCGGCAAGATCGCCCAGTGCGCTGCGGAGGAAATCGTCCAAGTCTTCCTGGGTTTGCCCAGGGAAGGGGCGGATATCCATCTCAAGGTAGGCGTGGGAAGGCAGCACATTGATGGCCCCGCCGGCACGCAGGACGGTCTCGGCGATGGTGGTGTGGCTAAAGGCGTGGGCGTAGGCATCGAGGTTGCCGAACTTGGTGTAGTCACCGGTGCCATCGATAAGCTCTTTTTCGGTCTCAGGATCGAACTTGAAGGTGCGGACGAAGCCCTCCCAGATCTCGTTGGAGGCTGTGGGTGGCTCGGCCTCGGCGATGCGGCGGGCGACCTCGCCAATCTTTACGATGGCAAAGTCCTTGCCGTAGGGCGTCGAGCCGTGTCCGGCATCGCCAGTGACGTGGAGGCGGCGCTGGCCAGCGCCCTTTTCTCCCACGTTGAAGCCCACCGCGCCGGGCAGGTGGCTACCGCCGGTCTCGGAGAGGCAGTTCTTCCAGGAGAAGGCATCGGGGTGGTTTTCTGCCATCCACCGCACGCCCAGGCCACCGCGGGCCTCTTCATCGGCCATGCCCACGAAGGCAAGCGTTCCGCCGGGGTTGCCGGCGCGCGCTACCTCGCGGGTGACGGCGGCCATGGTGGCGGTAATAAAGAGCATATCTACGGAACCGCGGCCGTATAGCTTGCCGTCTTCAATGAGTGCCTCGAAGGGCGGCTTGGTCCACTTGGGTTCGTCGACGGGCACGACATCGGTATGCCCCATAAGAGTGAGTGGTTCCTTGGCGGGATCGCCGGGGACGGTCACCACGATGGAGACGCGGCCCGGGTGGGATTCAAAGCGCTCGATGGAGACGTCTTCGCCGGCAAAAAAGTTCTCTAGCGTATCGGCATTGCGCACCTCAAAGCCGGAATCCGGGGTGAGGTCGTTCACGCAAGCATTGCGGATGAGTTCTTGGAGGAGTTCGAGGGTGTCATTGTAAAGCGTCATGCCCCTTAGGGTAATCCCGCGAAAAAAATTTTGTGATTTTGGCCAAAGTTGAACGGCGTTCAAGTATGGTTCACTGCATGAGCATCATCGACATCGCCCGTGAGAAAGCTCTGGAGCAAGGCAAAGGCCTTAACCAGGAAGAACTACTACAAGTACTGCAGGTTCCAGATTCCCAGCTGGAAGAAATTGCTGATATCGCCCACCAGACCCGCCTGAAGTGGTGCGGCCCGGACGTATCGGTGGAAGGCATTATCTCCATCAAGACTGGTGGTTGCCCAGAAGATTGCCACTTCTGCTCCCAGTCCGGCCTCTTCGAGTCCCCAGTGCGCGCAGTGCGCCTGAACATCCCTGAGCTGGTGGAGGCGGCGCAGAAGACCGCCAAGACCGGCGCTACCGAGTTCTGCATCGTCGCTGCGGTGAAGTCCCCGGATGACCGCCTGCTGGACCAGGTGGGCGAGGCCATCGCCGCCATTAATGATGCCGTTGACATCGAGATTTCCTGCTCCCTGGGCACCCTGACCCGCGAGCAGGCACAGCGCCTGAAGGACATGGGCGCACAGCGCTACAACCACAACCTGGAGACCTCCCGCTCCTACTTCCCCAACGTGGTCACCACCCACACCTGGGAAGAGCGCAAGAAGACCCTGGACTACGTGCGCGAGGTAGGCATGGAAGTCTGCTGTGGCGGCATCATCGGCATGGGCGAGTCCCTGGAGCAGCGCGCCGAGTTCGCAGCCCAGCTGGCAGAGATCGATCCGTGCGAGGTTCCGATGAACTTCCTCGACCCTCGCCCGGGCACCCCATTCGCTGATCGCCCGCTGGTTCCGCTGGGTGAGGGCCTGCGCGCCGTTGCTGCATTCCGCTTGGCGATGCCCTCCACCACCCTCCGCTTCGCTGGCGGCCGCGAGCTTTCGCTTGGCGATGACGGCACCGAGCGCGGTCTGCTCGGCGGCATCAACGCCATCATTGCCGGCAATTACTTGACCACCCTGGGTCAGGAAATCGAAAAGGATGTGGACATGCTGGGCCGCATCGATCTCCCGATCAAGGCTCTGTAGTGTCCGAGCCGAACTCTGAGTTGGCAACCGCCGTCCTGGCCGGGGACGAGCCAATTTTCCACCCCAATACCGGCAAGCCGATCGAAGAGGTCTTCACGCTGCACCCTGCTGCAGCTGCCGGCCTCGACGTGCCGCGCTACTGCCAGATCTGCGGCCGCCGCATGGTGGCCCAGGTGCGCCCCGATGGCTGGCATACCAAGTGCTCGCGCCACGGGGAGCTAGATTCTGAGTGGTTATACGTAGAGCAGCTACCAGAGAGCTAGCACTACCAAGATAAGGAGCCGCTGCCGCAAGGCAGGCGGCTCCTTTTCCTATTAAAAAATACCCGTGAGCTGGGGATAGGTAAATCTACTTGCGAAATTTTGTGCGCTCTACTTTAGAGATTTGGTACGTCCTACTTGCGAAATTTGGTAAAAACTCGCAATCGCTTGATTAGATTGGTGGGTATGGATCCCGCCGTAGCCCACGCACATCAGTCTGCGCTGCGATCGATTGCGCGCGTCGTGGAGGAGACAGCTCCGCATACGGAGGCGGGGCAGGCTTTGGGGGACATCGCCAAGCAGCTGCGAGAAGGGCCGGTGATGGTACTGACCGGGGCGGGGGTATCGACGGAATCGGGGGTGCCGGATTATCGCGGACCGCGGGGCTCGCTGAGCAGGCACCGGCCGATGACGTATCAGGAATTTCGCCACGACCCGGCCGCTAGCCATAGGTATTGGGCGCGCAGTTTCGTGGGCTGGCGCGTGATGGATTCCGCGGCACCCAATCGCACGCATTATGCGCTCGTGGAGTTGGAGCGCGCCGGGCTGGTCAATGGTGTGGTGACCCAGAACGTGGATGGTCTGCATAAACGGGCGGGTACGGACAGGCTGGTCACGCTGCACGGCGATATGGAAACCGTGGTCTGCCTGTTGTGTGGTCACTATGAGGATCGCGGGCACTTCGATGCGCGATTGGCTGCCGCGAACCCGGGCTACCTGGAGCGCCTAGTGGTGGAAAGGGACCAAGTTAACCCGGATGGTGACGTGACGCTGGATGAGAAAGACGTCGCGGCGTTTCGAATGGCTGGCTGCGAGCGTTGCGGATCGGAGTTGCTCAAGCCTGACGTGGTGTATTTTGGCGAGCCCGTGCCAGCCACGCGGCGGGATGCGGCCTTTGCGCTCTTGAACGAGGCTAATTCGCTGCTGGTGGCCGGTTCTTCGCTGGCGGTGATGAGTGGATATCGCTTTGTGCTTGAGGCAAAGAAGCAGGGCAAGCGCGTGGCCGTTATTAACGGTGGGCCTGGCCGCGGGGACAAGAAGGTGGATACGCTGTGGCGCACGCAGGTGGGCCCGGCCTTTGATGCCCTGCTCGATGAGCTGGAGATTTAATTATCGCGGCGTGTGCTCGACCATCCTGAGCAGCGTGCGCACGATGGCGTGCACGCGCTTATCCATGGGCATATCTTCGTGCATGACCACGGCGTGGCGGTCAAAATCTTGGATATAGATATTGCGCACCGCACCTTCGGGCGCGCCCTCGGGGTCGAGGAAGCAGGTCTCGGGCGGGACGACGACGGCATCGGAACGCGTGGCGATGCAGGTGTAGCTCACGCCGGATTCGAGGTCGCCGTCGCGGTTGACATCGCGAAGCACCTCGCTGCCTACCACCTGGTCCATGCCGGCGGGGCCAAACCAGCCATCGATAATGGAGCGGATCACCGCCTCTTGGCGTTGGGTGCGAATGAGGCGACTGGCGATGCCCCCGTGGGTCGTCCCATGATTAGGCGCGCTGATGCTCATGAGGTGGATGACCTTTTCGGCGCCGCCGTCCATGCGCATCCAGTACCGCGCGAGCAGTCCGCCCTGGGAGTGGCCTACTAAGATGACCTTTTCTGCCCCGGTGACGGCGAGCACGGTATCGATATACGCGCCAAGCTGCTGGGATGATTCCGGGATGGTCTGCGTGGCGCGGTGACCGTAGTCAGGGGCAAAGACCGCCCAACCGTCTTGGCGCAAGATATTGCCCATAATCTGCCAGACGCCCTTGGTATCGCAGGTGCCGTGGACCAGGATGACCGGCCAGGGGCGCTCGTCGCTCGGGCGGGCGCCCCAATCGTCTTCGAAAACGCCGCGCGGCTTCGTGCGTGCGCCGAGAGGGAGCGTCCTAGCGGCATCGGCGTCGAGGGCGGAATCGCCGGGACTGGACTTATCCTTTTCGGCCTTGAGGCGGTCAACGATCTCATCGGCAACGTCATCCTGCAAAGCACTGGCCGCGGCCGGGGAGGCGATGCCAAGGCGAGGCGAATCTTTTTCTTCGGGTGCATCTTCCTCGTTCACGCGCCCGAACTTGAGGAGTTGTTCAGAAATAATGCTTTTCAACTCTGCAAGAGATTCGACAGCCATGCCTTCCAATCATACGCGTTAATGCAGGTAAATGGCCTCTTTGGAAAAGTTGAAGAAATTTATGGGCAAGCCCTTGACCTCACGCCACAATCTTTGTAAACTTAGGCTTGCCTAATCACGGGCGGTGCTTACGGCGTAGGGCGCTCCACTCCTTGCCGCTAAGTGCCAGAGATTAGTCATGGGGAGAGGGCCCGCCGATGCGCAGTCGGCGGGCCTTCGTTTATGCCTCGGGAGGGTTAGTCGTCGAAGCAGGCGGCGGGTGCTTCATCCTCATGCGGGGGAATGGGAAGATCAACGGGAAATTCACGGGTGGCGGCAAAAAGCTCCACCCCAATATTAGTGGCAGGCATAGAGCTAACGATACCAAGTGGGCGTTTAGGATTCAGGGTAGAAAAGACTCCGCTGCCGTGCTGCTCGGTCCCCGCTAAACTCGCCGGTATGACCGATCTGCAGCATGTCCACTCCGTAGATGAAGCGGTGACTCGCTTAATTGAACATTATGAAACCTCGTGTGTGTTGGGGCGCGAGGCCCTTGCCTCCGGCACCCTCGATGATTATCGCCACGTGGTCTATCCCAAGGTGACAGTGGAGATTCGTAAATGGCAGCCGATTGACCGCTCCGAGCCCTTTGGCTATGTGGACGAGGCTGGCAAGTATTCTGCGGTCGTCTCCAAGCCGCACATCATCCGGGAGTACTTGCACGAGCAGCTGACGCGGCTGACTAATAACTATCCGTGCGATATCTTCGTCGGCCAATCGGATGAGCGCATCCCGCCGGAATACATCAAGGATGCCCCGGCGGCGCCGCAGGAGCGCGGTCCCATCCCGCGCCCGACCTTGGATGAGGTCAACGATGCGATTATTGATGGCGAGTGGGACGCCTTTCACGGCGGGGAAAAGCCGCTCTTTCACTTCGGGGCGCAGCGTTTCGATATTGCCTGTGCGCGCATTGAGCACTACACCGGCATCGAGGTCGATACGGTGCAGAAATACATCCTGTTTACCAATTACGCGATGCACACCACGGAATTCGTGAAATTTGGCCTGCGCGAGCTGACCAAGGAAGATTCGCGATATACGGCGCTCGTATTGCCCAATGGGGAGACCATTCACCCCAATGATGCGGTGGACCTCGACCTGGATGGGCTGACGCTGACCTCGCGCTTTCAGATGCCCCGGTTCGATCTCATTACCGCAGGTGGCGATGGAATCACGATGATCAATATCGGGGTGGGGCCTTCGAATGCGAAGACCATTACAGACTGCTTGGCCGTGCTGCGGCCGGAGGCCTGGATCATGATTGGTCACTGCGCCGGCATGGATGGGCGCATGCGCATCGGTGACCTGATCTTGGGCAATGCCTACGAGCGCCACGACCACATTTTGGACCGGCAGGTGGTTTCTTCCACGCCAATTCCGGCTATTCCAGAGGTTCAGCGCATGCTGGAGGCGGCCGTGGATGAGGTCTACGGCAGCGATAATTCGCTCATGCGCACCGGCACGGTGCTATCGACCGATGACCGCGATTGGGAGTGGCGCACCAGCCGGGATCTGTGGGAGTGGTTGCGCACTTCTACCGCGGTGGCGGTGGACATGGAATCGTGCGCCTTGGCGGCAAATGGGTACCGCTACCGCGTGCCCTATGGCACGCTGCTATCCGTATCGGATCTGCCACTGCACGCCGTGCCGAAGCTGCCGGCGCAGGCCCAGGCGTTTTATTCCAACTCCAAGGAAGCCCACGTCATGTGCGCGGTGCGCGCGGTGGAACAGTTGGCAGAAAACCCGGAGCGCCTGCGCACGCGCAAGCTGCGGCGCACGTTGGGAGAGGTTCCTTTCCGGTAGCTGCTTTCCCTTGGTAGGTATCGCTAGTTAAACTACAAAGAAAGCCCATGACGCAAAAGGAGCCGCGCAATCGTGACTGAGAATTGGATCCACCCGGACCGGGAGAACCTCACCTGGGAAGTCTTCGGCGAAGCGAGCCGGAATCTTTCGGAGCAAATCGTGGAATCCGGTTGGTTTCCTGACTTGATCGTGGGTGTTGCCCGCGGCGGACTGATCCCAGCCGGTGCCATTGGTTATGCCATCGGGGTCAAGGCCATGGGCGCTATCAACGTGGAGTTCTACACCGATATTGGCCAGACCTTGGATGAGCCGATCATCTTGTCCCCGCAGTTGGATACGGATTCCCTTAAGGGTAAGAAGGTGCTCGTCGTTGATGACGTGGCCGATTCCGGCAAGACCCTGGATCTAGTGGTGAACTTTTTGGAAGAAACCGCCGATGAGGTGCGTTCCGCTGTGGTCTATACCAAGCCGAAGACCATCTTTGAGCCGGATTATTCGTGGAAGAAGACGGATAAGTGGATCAACTTTGCCTGGTCGGTGCTGCCGGTGATCACGGCGGATGGCTCCTTTCAGGAAGGCTCGTAGTAGCTACTAATATGTGCAGGCGTGATTAACGAGCAGCCTGCACCCACCGGCGTCATCGCCAGTTTCCGCTTTGCATTTTCCTCACCTGCGCGTTTGCGCAAGGAGGTCCTTGGCGGACTGGCGGTGGCGCTTGCTTTGATCCCGGAAGTTTTAAGCTTTTCCATTCTCGCCGGCCTCGACCCGCGGGTGGGGCTGTATTCTTCGGTGATTATGGCGATGGCCATCGCCTTTACCGGCGGGCGGCCCGCCATGATTTCCGCGGCGGCGGGCGCGGTAGCCCTGGTGGTGGCCCCGCTCGCGCACGAATATGGGCATGATTACGTGGTGGCGGCGGTGCTTGCGGCCGGTATCATCCAGGTGCTGTTGGCGTGGGTGGGCATCGCCAAGCTCATGCGCTTTATCCCGCGTTCGGTGATGACCGGATTCGTCAATGCGCTGGGAATTATGATGTTTACCGCGCAGCTGCCGCACCTTATCGATGTCCCCTGGATGGTCTACGTGCTGGTGGCTATAGGCCTAGCCATCATGATCGTTTTGCCGCGGTTTACCCAGGTAATTCCGGCGCCGCTAGTGACCATCGTGGTGGTAAGCCTCATCGCCGTCGCGGCGGGGTGGAAGGTGCCGGATGTGGCGGACCAGGGCGAGCTGCCCACGACGCTGCCGGGCCTTTTCATTCCGGATATTCCGTGGAACCTGGAGACCCTGCAGGTAATTGCGCCCTATGCCTTTGGGATGGCGCTGGTGGGCCTGATGGAATCGCTGCTAACGGCAAAGCTTGTCGATGACATCACGGATACCCATTCCGATAAGACCCGCGAGTCCTTTGGCCAGGGCATTGGCAATATATTGGCCGCAGCCATTGGCGGTATGGGCGTGTGCGCGATGATTGGCCAGACGATGATCGGCGTCAAGGTATCCCAGGCGCGCACGCGCTTGTCGACGTTCCTCGCCGGCGCCTTCCTCCTCGTGCTGTGCCTGCTTTTTGGCGAGGCCGTAGGCCGCATTCCGATGGCCGCGCTGGTCGCGGTGATGATCCTCGTGGCGGCGACGACGGTGAATTGGCATTCCATCCGCCCGCGCACGCTGAAGTTGATGCCGCTTTCTGAAATCCTCGTCATGCTGCTGACGGTCGCGGGCACGCTGGCTACGCATAACCTCGCGGTGGGTGTGGTATTAGGCGTGGTGGCGGCATCGGTTGGCTTTGCCCGCCGGGTGGCACACCTCGTGGAGGTTGAGTTGGTAGATGGATATACCTACGTGGTGCATGGCCAGCTCTTCTTCGCCTCCTCGAATGATTTGGTCTACGCCTTCGATTACACGCTCGATACGGACTTCGTGGTGGTGGACCTTTCCGATGCCGAGGTCTGGGATGCCTCGACGGTGGCGACGCTGGATGCGGTGCAGAAAAAGTACGCGGATCGCGGCATTGAGGTGGAGTTTCGGGGCCTCGATGGGGCGAGCGCGCAGCGCCTAGAACGCCTGAGTGGGCAACTGGGTGATTAATATCACATTGCAAATCTGATATGCGGGGGCGTACTGGCTGCAGGGGGTCGGATGGAGTGGGCTAGCGCGGCGAGGTTGGCCGTTTAGGGCGATGACCTCGAACTATTAGGCGATATTAACTTCGGGCCGTGGAGCAGCTTTGTCTTAACTAACTTAGGTGATCCAATCTGAAAAATGCCCCTGAGGTGCGGGTTTGATTAAGCATGCCTTGCTAGACGGGAGATTTTATTTGGGTATTGTAGTGCCTACAACCAATTAATTGATTCCTACAGAAAGGATTTAGCAATGGATGAGAAGCTGCAAACCCTGCTAAACAATCAGGTCATTAACGAGCACGGCGCCGCTATGGTCTACACCCAGCTGGCCTACGAGATGGACAACCTGTCCTTCCCGGGCATGCGCGATTGGTTCATGGCTCAGGCTGGCGAAGAGCGCGTTCACGCACAGAAGCTTGCGGATCACCTCTTGGCACGCGGCTACCGCGTAGAGCTCAACGATATCCCGGTTGGCTCCATCAAGGCTGCCACCCCGCTGGATGCGTTCGAGGCTTCCTTGGCACACGAGCAGAAGGTCTCCGAGCAGATCCGCGAGATCGCCCGCGTTGCCCTTGACATCCAGGACCTGGACTCCCGTCAGCTCATTGACTGGTTCTTGGCTGAGCAGATCGAGGAAGAGGACACCGTTTCTGAGATCATCGACCAGATCAAGCTGGTGGGCAACGATGGCGCTGGCCTGCTGCGCATCGATTCCCGTTTGGCTAACCGCAACTCCTAAGTTGTGAATAACAAACACATCAAGATTTAAATCAATCCTCCCATGGCACTGCGCTGCTGTGGGAGGATTGACGTATGTCTGGACACCTCAAAACAACCCTCTCCGCCACCCTGGCGGTATTGGCATTAAGCCTCATCATTGGGGCTGCGGTCATCTCAAGCCACGTCACCCTCGGCATCTTTTTGACCACCGCAGCGCTTATGCTGAGCCCGTTTGCGGGGGTGGTGATGCTGGCGTGTGGGGTCATCGGTAAGCGCGGGCTGGTCAACCGCTCCCTATATTCCCTGAGTGGAATGCTGATTTTGGCTTCGCTGGCCGTGCTCATCGTTTTGCCGATGGCGCAGGCGACGCTGGCGCTGGTGATTTTTATCGCCGGCACCGCGGTAGGGATTGTGGCCGTGCAGACCCAAGCTACTAGGCGCGCATAAACTGGACGCATTATGCCGAAGTTGCTGTTTGATCTATACGGCGTGCTGCTGCGCCCCGCCACGCCGGAAGCGCACGCTGAACTAGAGCGCTTCCTCGAGCCTGCGAACCCGGAGGCCTTCTGGGAGGCCTATAACTATTTCCGGCCGGATTACGATGCCGGAATTTTTAGTGATAGTCACTACTGGAATGAGATAGCCGCCCGCGCGGGAATGGGGCCCATTGACTGCGCTGGGGCCGTGGCCTGCGAGAACCAGTACCTGCTTGAGGCGGACCCAGAGGTGGTAGCGCTGGTCAGAGGGCTCATCGGGGAGGGCTTTAGCGTGGGGATTTTATCCAATATCCCCACGACCTTGGCGAAACAGGTGCGCGCGCAGCACCCGTGGTTGGCAGAGTGCGCGGCGGTAACGTTGAGCTGCGATATCGGGGTGGCCAAGCCGCACCCAGAGGCCTACCGAGTGGCGGTAGACGCGCTAGCGGCGCAGCCCAAGGACACGCATTTTTTCGATGACCGCATCGACTACATCGAGGGCGCCACTTATTGCGGGTTGCAAGCCCACCTGTTTACCGGGATCGACTCCGCGCGCGAGGTTTTACGCGGTCTGGAGTGAGCGGCCCAGCTCCAATGGTTCGCGCAATAGCTGATCGGTAGCCACGGTACGGGCGACGGCGCGCACGATTTCTTTGTGGCTTGGGATCATGCGCAGTTCCAGTTCATCCGAGGTGGAATCGCGGACGGTGGAGGCAAAAAGCTGGGGCGCGCGGGAATCGCCGGTAAAGGCCCCGCCGGCAATGACCACGGTTTTCGGCGAGTATTCGCGGACCATCTCCGCCGTAATCTGGCCCAGCTGGCGGGCGCGCTCATCCAAAATGGCGCGCACGGCTGAATTGGATTCGGCGATGGTCGCGACCTCGGGCAGGGTGTTGACCTCGATGCCGTGCCGGCGCACGGCCTCCAGGATGGACTGGGTGGCCAAGAGGTGTTCGGAAGCGCCGTGCCCCAGTAGGTCAGAGCGGGTTTGTGGCAGTGGGATGATGGAATTTACCTCGTCATCGGCGGATAGCGCCGATCCTAAAGAATCATCCGCGAAGAGCAGGAGCACGCGCTCGTTCGTACCAATCTCGGCGGCCTGCGTCTCCGAGCCCAAAATGGCGGAAATGGCGGAGGTAACCACCACGGGAACGCTAAATTGGAAGCGCAAGCGCTCCGCGATATCCACGCCGTGCCATCCCAGATTATCCGCCGTGACCAGGCCCTCTTCGTCCACAGTGCCCGAGGTGGTAATCCCCAAGGCCACGAGGCGGCGATCCAGGCCCGTCATCATGCGGTTGATGCCGGCCATGATGTGTTCAAGAAAGTCTTCCTCCGTCAGGCGGGCGACAGGAGTGGCAATCTCTTCCTCCGAAATGGTGCGGCCCTTGATGTCATAGAGGCCGATATAGGTCTCGGAGGTGCCGACGGCGATGCCGCCGAGCACCCAGTTATTATCCGCGGCCTCGAGGGGGACCGTAGGGCGGCCTCGGCCCTGGGATTGGGTGAGGTCGGTGCGCTCTTGGATGAGTCCTGCGTTGAGGAGCGCGGTGGTAGCGCGGGTAATGGTGGGCTGGGAGAGTCCGGTGGCTTCTACCAGCTCACTACGGGTAATGATCGGGTTCAGGCGCACCAGGTGAAGGCACTTAGCAGCCGGTGTACGGGGGCGGGTGAACACGGGGCCAGGTTTGATCATGAAAGAAAGTATATGTGTCACAGACTGCTTTGTCTAATCTATTCATAGGTGTATGTACCGAATGGTCTAAAGGTGGAGGTAGGCCAAAAATTCCCTATGCTGGGGCGCATGAGATCAGTAGCGGTTTATTGCGGCTCTGCCGTGGGCAATTCGCCCGCCTATAGCGCAGCGGCACAACACTTGGGCGGCGAGCTTGCCCGTCGCGGGCTGAACTTGGTCTATGGCGGCGGAAATATCGGCCTCATGCGCGAGGTGGCCAATTCCTGCCTGCAGGCTGGCGGCACCGTCACTGGCGTCATGCCGCAATCCTTGGTGGATTTAGAGATTTCCCATCCAGGTTTGACCCGCCTCGAGGTAGTGGATTCTATGGCCGAGCGGAAAACCCGGATGGAGCAGCTGGCGGACGCCTTTATCTGTTTGCCCGGCGGCGTGGGCACGTTGGAGGAAGTAACAGAGGTACTGACCCAACAACAGCTGGGCAGCATTCGCGGGCCCGTTGGCTTGGTTGACGTGGAGGGCTTTTGGCAGCCCTTTTATGACATGTATGCCGCCATGGCCGAGGCGGGCTTCATCCTGCCCCGCTTTGTAAAAGCGCTGGTCATAGAGGAAAATCCCGCGGCCGTGCTGGATGGTTTTGCCCAGTGGCACTACCCAGGCACGAAGTGGAACAACGATTAGCTAACAAGTTTGCAACATTTGGGTGGGGCTGGGTGGCCTATCAACAAGATAAAGGGTTAGACTTCCCTCTTATGAGTTCTGAGCAGACCGCTAAGCGCCAGCCCTCTCTACTGGACGCTTCGTGCGATAACTTCGTTCACGACCTAGCCGAACTATCCCCAACAGATGCAACCGCGTGGGGCATTGACGGTTTTGAAGGCGAATTGCAGGATTTTTCCCCCGATTATTTTGAGGCTGTCGCTGATCGCACCCGCGATATGGTTGCGGATCTGGATGCCTTGGATGACACCACCGATGAATCCGATGATGAGGATGACTTTGATGACGTGGATTATGTCACCGCCGCCGTCTTGCGGGATCGTCTCTGCTTAGATCTGGATTTGCACCACCACGGCGAGGATATTCGCAGCCTTAATAATATTGCCTCGCCCGTGCAGACCATCCGGGATTCCCTGCTGCTTATGCCGCAGGAGGCCCAGGAGGACCGCGAGGCCATTCGCTCCCGTCTGTCCAAGGTCAAGGGCTCCCTCGATGGCTACCGCGAGTCCCTGAAGGAAGCGGCCTCCCACGGCATGGTGGCACCGCACCGCCAGATCTCTGAGGTCATTGTGCAGTGCGAGCGGCTTGCCGATGCCGATTCCATGCTCGAGGGCCTCGGCCTCGCCCCCGACTCCGCCGAGGTGAAGAATGCCAAGGAGGCCTTTGGCGAGTTCTCGGATTGGCTGTCTAATGATCTGCAGCCGCAGTCCTCTAATAAGGACGCGGTGGGCCGCGAGCGCTACGAGCGCTTTTCCAAGCTTTTCGTTGGCGATTCCGTGGACTTGGACGAGGCCTATGAATGGGGCCTTGACCAGGTGCGCTACCTGCGCGGGGAACAGGAAAAGATCGCGCACGAGCTTTATGGCCCGGAGTGCTCGGTGCGCTCTGCCATGCGCAAGCTGAACCACGAGGAGCGCTATACCCTGCGCGGTACTGATGCCTTGGTGGAGTGGATGCAGAGCAAGGCCGATGCGGTCATCGCCGAGCTCAACGGCAAGGAATTCGACATTCCGGAAGAAGTCGAAGAGATCGAGTGCCGCATCGACCCAGCGGGTACCGGTGGCATCTTCTACACCCCGCCGAGCGATGACTTCTCGCGCCCGGGCCGCATGTGGTGGTCCGTGCCGGAGGGCCAAGACACCTTCCACACCTGGCAGGAGCTGACCACCGTGCACCATGAGGGCGTACCGGGCCACCACCTGCAGCTGGGTTCTGCCCTGGTACAAGAGGATCTGAACCTGTGGCGCCGCGCGGTGACCTGGAACTCCGGCCACGGCGAGGGCTGGGCCCTATACGCCGAGCAGCTCATGGCCGAGCTGGGTTACATGGACGATCCTGGCGTGCGGATGGGGCTGCTCGATGCCCAGCGCCTGCGCGCGGCCCGCGTCGTGGTGGACATCGGATTGCACCTGGGCAAGAAGCTACCGGACTGCACCGTATCCGGCGCGTGGGATAAGGCCCACGTGAAGACCTACATGCGCGAAAACACCGCCATGGATGATGCGAACCTCAACTTTGAGGTCAACCGCTACCTGGGTTGGCCGGGCCAGGCCCCGTCCTATGCCTTGGGCCAGCGCCTGTGGCAAGAAACCCGCGCCGCCGCCGAGGAGCAGGACATGAGCGCCCGCGAATTCCACTCCGAGGCCTTGGCTCTTGGCTCGGTGCCCATGTCGGTGCTGCGCGAGGCCGTGCTAAATAACTAAACGCGCCGGCTAGCGCCTTTTAGCAAACTTGCCGACGGCCCTAATGAGCTGCGGCAGGTACCCCGCAATGACCAGCACCGCGATGAGGCGGGTAAGCTGCACCGCGATAACCACGGGGCCAGCCCCGCCTTCCGCGGAGAGCGCGAGCACGGTCTCTAGCGCGCCGGGGCTAGTAGCTAGGTAGGCCTCGAAGTAGCTGATATTGAGCCAGTGCATCAGCGGCCACGCCGTGGCCGCACACAGGCCGAGGACCGCGGCGATAAAAAGAATCGTCGCGGGAAGCTGCTTAGCAAAGGCCTTGAGCGATGGGAGAGACAGCCCGCCGCCGCAGACCCAACCGATGGATAAAAAGGCGATGACCTTAAAGGCATAGATCGGCTCTAACGTATGGCCCTCCGGCAGGAAGAACGAGGCCAGCACCGTCAAGATCAGCGGGCCGAGGACCGCAGCGGCGGGCAGGTGCAGGAATTTGCCAAGGCTTTCGCCGACCAGCGCGATAACGAGCACTAGTGCGATGATCCACCAGGTGGTTTCCGCCTCCAGCCTTAAGTCACCGCCCCTTCCTGCAGGCGTATCGAGGAAGGTCACGACGGCGGGAAGGGATACGGAAACGATCAATAACCGCAGGTATTGGGTGAGCGCGACGTAGCGGTAGTCGGCACCGAGTTCATCGGCAAGCGCGGGCATGAGCGAGGCACCCCCGGGGAGCATGGACAGGATGCCGGTTTCGGAGGAGACGTCCCGTGGCTGCTGGCGGTGCAGCATGACGCCGCAGAAGATGCCCAGCGCGATGGTGACAAAGGACATGGTTATGGCCGCCGGCAGGTATCCCACCAATTGGCCAAAGGAGACCACCGTTAGCGGCAGCGCGGCCATGATGCCGATGAATCCGCGCGATAGACCATAAAATTTGCGGTTGACCTTGAGGTCTTCGCCGGTGATAAGGGCCATGGCTCCAGAGGCGATGATCGCGGCCAAAATCCACGCGGCCGGCACGTGCCACATGCTAAAAAGCCAGCCCAAGAGGATGGAGACGGGGACGACGATGCCCCACCGCAGGATGGTGTGGGTGTCTACGCTTATTCCCCAGTGCCGTTTAGCCACGTATTCTCCCATCTTCTGCTCGTCCTCGATCGAGTCTAGACCTCCCCGCCGCGGGGTTTATGATCTCCTCATGGATATCGACGTGGCGCAGTGGGCGGTGCTCCTTATGGGAGCGGCGGGGGCAGGCTGGATCGACGCGGTCATTGGCGGGGGAGGCCTCGTGCTTATTCCGCTATTGCTTGCCGTCGTGCCGGGGCTGGCACCGGCAACGGCGCTGGCCACCAACAAGCTCGCGGCGGTATCGGGCACGGCATCGGCGGCCGTGACCTTGGCGCGCAGGGTGGGCCCGCCGGCAGGAGAGCTCGTTCGCTACGCCCTCATCGCCCTCGTGTGCGCCGGGCTGGGCGCGAGTGTGGCGGCGAATCTAAATAGCGACATCATGCGCCCGCTCATTATCGTGCTGTTAGTGGTGGTGGGCGTCTTCGTGACCTTTAAGCCGAGCTTCGGCACCACCGAGTCACCCGGCATCCGCGGCGGATGGCGCACCTGGGCGGGGCTTGTGGCGGTCGCGGCCATCTCCTTTTATGACGGCATCTTTGGCCCGGGAACCGGCATGTTCCTGATCATGGCCTTTACCTTTATCTTCTCCCAGAACTTCTTAAAATCCGCGGCGATGGCCAAGGTGGTCAATACCGCCACGAACCTTGGCGCGCTGGTGACCTTTATCCTTGGCGGCCACGTGTGGTGGACCCTTGGTATCGCGTTGGCCGCCGCCAATATCCTCGGCGCCCAGGTGGGCGCGCGGACGGTGCTCAGCGGCGGGACGAAGTTTATCCGCTATGCCCTGCTTACCTTGGTAGTGGTCATGAGCTGCTATTTATCCTGGCAGCAGTGGGGTTAGGCTACATCCGGTTCTTGGTCCGCGCGGTGGCGATGGCATTCCACGGATCCTCGGGCCACGGGTGCTTGGGGTAGCGTCCGCGCATATCGGCGCGCACCCCGGCGTAGGGGCCGGACCAGAAGCTAGCAAGATCATCGGTGACCGCCAGCGGGCGGCCGGCGGGGGAGAGCAAGTGAAATTGCACGCGGTTGCCGCAGTACTCCGGAGATTCGGCCAGGCCGAAGCACTCCTGCAACTTGATGTGGACCACGGGGCGCTCGCCCGACCAGTCGATTTTGGCATCGCGGCCGGAGGGCACTGGGAGGCGCTGAGGTGCGAGCTCGTCTAAGCGGGTGGCTTCGGGCCAGGGGAGCAGGCGCTGCAGGGCGGGGTACATGTCTATCTTGGCGGTGGGGGTTCCCGCGGCAATCTGGTGCAGCTCGGGCCCGAGCCACTCGGCGGGATCGGCGGTATCGACATCCGGCCACGGATCGCCGTAGTGCGCGTGCAGGTGGCGGAGCCTATCTTTTAAGCTCTGGGCCTTCTCGCTGAAGGTAAATAAGCCCAGGCCCTCTTCGCGGATGCCGGCGGCTAGGGCTTGCGCAGCGGCATCGCCAGTGACCTTGACCGGGGTTTCGGACAACACAATCGCCCCGGCCGCCCGGACCTTGACCCCGCGCACGCGGCCCCCACGCAGGAAGGCGCGAGTTTCTTCGGTCACGCCGATGGCATCCAGCGCGGCGGATTCTGCGATGCGCGCGGCGGTGCGGATGATGGGGTTTCCGGCATTGGAGAGGGTGACCTCCGCGATGGCGAGCCACGGCGAGCCTGCCAGCCCGGAGTTATCCAGCAGCCGGGCGCGAGTGCCGCTGGCCAGCAGATAGTCTTCACCCACGCGCTTGGCCACCTGCTCGGGATAGGCGGTGGCGACGACCTCGCCGGGGTCTGCGGGGCCGAGATCCTCCACCAGGCGGGACAGGCGCTTGACTTCCTTCTGCGGTGCGGGGCGGCGGGTGAGATCGGTGGTATTGGTGGGGGCATCGGCAAGCGCGGCGATGGTGGGCGCCGCCTGGCTGCCGTGCCGGATAAGGGCCGCGCCGAGGCGGGGATCGGTGGGCAGGAGGGCGAGCTCCTGCGTCGCGCCAATGCGCTCGAGGGTGGCGCGCGCGGCCGCAAGGGCCTGGGCGGGCGGCGGATCGAGCAGCGGGAAATCCGGGCCCGCGCCCCAACAATCCAAAAACAGCGCAGCCTGCGTGAGATCCGCGGACAGGATCTCCGGAGTGGTGTGCGGGGAAAAGTGTTGGTAATCGTCCTGGGAATAGCAACGAATGACCGTACCTGGCGCCTCACGCCCGGCACGGCCCGCGCGCTGGTCCGCGCTCGACTTCGACGTGGAGACCGTTACCAAACCGGACATACCGCGCTGCGCATCGCGCCGGGGAACGCGGGCCAGCCCCGCATCTACCACCACGCGCACGCCAGGCACCGTCAGCGAAGACTCTGCGATGGATGTCGCCACCACAATGCGCTGCTCATCGGTATAAAGCGCGGCATCCTGCTCCGCGGTGGTCTGCTTGCCGTGCAGCGGGAAAACATTATGGCCCTGCAGCTCCTCGCACACCAGGTTGACCTCGCGCACGCCGGGCACGAAGACCAGCGTGGATTCGTGTTGGCGGGCCGCTTGCTTGGCGATGCCCCCGTAAAACTCCCGCGATCCCGCCGCGCGCCCCGGCTGCGGCGCGTACTGGATATCCAGGGGATAGGTCACCGCCTCGGTGGTGTGGACGGGCGCGCCCATGAGCTGGGAAAAGCGCTGTGCGTCTACCGTGGCGGACATGGCGATGACGCGGAAGTCCTCGCGCAGCTCGGCCAGTTCTAGGCACATGCCGAGCACCAGATCCGTATCCAGCTGGCGCTCGTGGACCTCATCGATGGCTACGGCGGCCACGCCCTCGAGCTCCGGATCCTTTAGCAGGCGGCGCAGCAGCACGCCCGGGGTGACGAATTCGACCTCGCTTCCCGTGCGGGATTCGCCGCGGATGGCGAAACCGACCTTCTCCGGGGTGCCGCTGAAAGTGCTCAAGCGCTGGGCGGCCGCGCGCACGGCCACGCGGCGCGGGGCGGTGACGATGACCTTGCCGCGCCCTGCGGAATGATTGGCTAGTGCTGGTGGCACGAGCGTGGTTTTACCCGTGCCGGGCGGTGCCTGAATGACGACGTTTCCGGTGCGAGGCAGCGAATCGATGGTCTCGGCTACGGGCAGCCCCGCGCCGATGCTGGCGAGATCGAACATTTAGTTGGCGGCCCCAAAACCTTCCACGGGGCCGTCCAAATCTTTGCGCTCCCACGAATCCTCATCGTCGTCCAGGGTGCGCACCACGCGGCCGGGCGTGCCGAGGACTAGCGAGTTATCCGGAATATCCTTGGTCACCAGCGTGCCGGCACCAATAACGCAGTTTTCACCAATGGTAACCCCCGGCATGACGGTGGCATTGGCCCCAAACCAGGTATTGCGCCCCACGGTGATGGGGTGGGCGATTTCCCACCCGCCCTCGCGCATCGCGTGATCATTGACGGGGTGGCCCACCGTAATGAACGAGCAGTTGGGCCCAATCAGCACGCGGTCACCGAATGTGACCTTGGCCTGGGCCAAAATGCTGCTGCCAAAGTTGATGAAGACGCCTTCCCCACAGACGATATTGCAGCCGTATTCCATATTCAGCGGCGCGTGCGCCCCCGGCACGTGTGATTCCTCCGGAAGGATCTCCCGCAAGATTGCCTGCGCCTGCTCCTTATCGGTGTTGTGCAGATCGTTGAACTGCCCAATCAACCCAAAGGTGCGCTGGTGCTCCTTATCGATGTCCCCCATGCCCGGCAGGTGCCACTGCCCACCGGTCATTCGCTCCCAAGTGCCGTAGCGTTGCAGGTCGTGCAGTTTCTGTTCATCCATGGTGGCCATTGTAGAGGGCGCGTGGTTCCTGCCGAGCATACTGGACTTGACCCCTCAGCGTTCGGATAGAATTAAGGAGAAGTTTACTGGCAAACCATATTGTGGAGTGTTTTTCTGATGAGTCGTTTGATTGGCTTTGCTGGGATTGCGGTGCTTGTGGTTTCAGGGGTCTTTGCTTTATTCGGTTACACAAAAATTTCGTATTTTTTGCTAGCCGTTGCCGCCGTTGATCTCATGGTTGCCCGGATCGAGAGTGTCTAATGGTTTGTGTGTAGGTTCCCAACCTGCATAAGGAGATAAGCCAGAATGACTAGTGTGGCACGACG
>NZ_JBEHGD010000018.1:0-48255 GCF_040225835.1 Corynebacterium sp. KPL3927 | reverse complement strand
CGTCGTGCCACACTAGTCATTCTGGCTTATCTCCTTATGCAGGTTGGGAACCTACACACAAACCATTAGACACTCTCAGGTTTCCTTACCGGCATCAACTGAACCGCCCATGAAGTTGTGAAAAGCCGCTGCCGCAGGGACTCGACCACGTTAGCGCGACAGAAATTTGAAGTGCCCCGGGTTTTGTTCCTAGGACATTTCAGTGAGCTTTGTTCATCGGAGCCCACGGGGACACTGGAGACTACAAGTACACGTTAGACGCCGCCAGTAGTGCCGCCAAACACTTACGGCACTACTGGCGGAACTTCCTGCCGCTTCCCCACTAGCGCGCGGCGCCGGCACACTCTCAAAGTTCGTGCGCAAGGCGCAGCGAAATCTATCTCAACAGCGCCCCGCAGATAACCCGGACGAACTTCTAGACCTGGCCACCAGTCTCAAAGAAAAGCTGGAAGGGCAAATTCTAGTGGCCAGCCGGGCGCACACGGGCAACGGAGACGCTCTGGTCAGCGCGGCCCTCGTGTTCGATATCTACTCCAGCGATTTGCTTTGCCGTGGGGCAGACCACCGGGGTAATGAGGTTGATGCCGCGTTCGCGCAGCTTCTCAGACTCCACCGCGATGATGGGGGTGCCGGCGCGGACGACATCGCCCTTGTCCACGAGCTTAGTAAAGCCCTCGCCCTTCAATTCCACGGTATCGATGCCGATGTGAATGAGCAGGTCAAGACCTTCTTCAGTCCGCATGCCAAAGGCATGGCCGGTCTTGAAGACCATCGTGATGGTGCCATCTACTGGGGCACAGACATCGAAGGCATCGATCTCGGTAGGAATGACGGCGAAGCCTTCGCCCACCATGCCCTGAGCAAAGGACTCATCGGGGACCTCGGAGAGAGGCACGACGGTTCCCTCGAACGGGGCGCGGAGCTCCACATCGGTCCCGATTTTCTCTGCGGGGAGAGAATCTTCGCTAGGCTTCGCCGGCGCCGTAGCTACCGCTGCAGAGCCGGTGCGCAGCTGTTGGTTGACCTCGTCAAACATGAACTGCACGGAGGGGCCCACGATGACCTGCACGTTCTTTTCGGAGGGGTGGATGACGCCGGAAATCCCGGCGCGCTTGATAGTGGGGTCATCGACAAGCGCGCGATCCTTCACACCCACGCGCAGGCGGGTGGTGCAGTAGTCCAAGGAATCGATATTGTCCTTGCCGCCGAGACCCTCGATGATGCGGGAGGCGGAAGCGGCGGTCTTATCATCGCCTGCGGCGGCATCGTCGTCTTCAGGGGCGTCCTCGTCATCGCCGCGGCCCGGGGTCTTCAGGTTAAACCAGCCGATGAGGTAGTAGAATATAACGAAATACAGGGCGAAGAAAATAACGCCCATAATTAGGAGCATGTACCACTTATTCGCTAGCGGGTTTTGCGAGGACAACAGCATGTCCACGAAACCTGCGGAGAAGCCGAAGCCCGCGGTCCATTCCATCGTGGCGGCGATAAAGACGGAGAGGCCGGTCAGCAGCGCGTGCACCACATAAAGCAGCGGGGCGACGAACATAAAGGAGAACTCCAGTGGCTCAGTCACGCCGGTGAAGAAGGAAGCTAGGGCGCCTGCGGCCATGAGGGAGCCGATGACCTTGCGGCGGCCCTTGTCCGCGCGCAGGTACATGGCCAGGGCGGCACCTGGCAGGCCGAACATCATGATTGGGAAGAATCCGGCCTGGTAGCGCCCAACAACTCCGTCCACGGTGCATTGTCCGTTTTCCCAAATACCAGGGCACTCTGCGGCGGAGGTAGCCGCGGCGGCCGCGTCGATAGTGGATTGGCCGGATTGGAAGTTACCGATGTCGTTAATACCAATAACGTCGAACCAGAACACGGAGTTCAGTGCGTGGTGCAGACCCGTCGGAATGAGCAGGCGGTTGGCCACGCCGTAGATGCCCGCACCCGCAGCACCGAGGCCCTGGATGGAGGTACCGAAGTTGAAGAGCGCGTGGTAAATGAAGGGCCATACGAAGTAGAGGATGGCGGAAACCACGATGGCGAAAAGCGCAGTGAGGATGGGGACGAGGCGGCGGCCAGAGAAGAAGGCCAGGAAGTCCGGCAGCTTAGTGCCATGGAAGCGGTTATAGATCATCGCCGCCATGATGCCTGCAAGGATGCCGAAAAGAACGTTGCCGTCACCGACTGCATTCCAACCTTCAGCCGCCCATTCGACGGCTTCGTCGCCCGTAAGAGCCTCGGGATCTTCGATGCCGCGATAGCCGGCCACCGCGTCGGGGCCCAAGAGCTTCATGAAGGTGGCATACGCCAGGAAACCGGACAGTGCGGAGGCACCATTGGAGTCTTTGGCCAGGCCAAAGGCGATGGCTACGGCGAAGATCCAGCCCAGGTTATCCAGCACGGCACCACCGGAGCTGACGAGCAGCTGCGCGACCACGTTATCCTGGCCGGCAACGCTGGCTATCCAGTAGCCAACGCCGCCGAGGATCGCCGCGACAGGCAGTACTGCCACGGCGCCCATCAGCGCCTTTCCGAGCCGCTGCAGCGGCCCCATAATATTGAGTTTCACGGGAGGAGTCCTTTCAAAGGTGTAAAGAGGTAAAAGAGGGCTTTAGTGCGGGCGGTGCTCATCCACAAAGCGGTAGTACTCGTGATCTTCCAGCTGGGAAGCCGCGTCTTCATCGAGAATCACCGTGGCCCGCTGGTGTAGCTGGAGGACCGAGGCCGGGCAGTGCGCGGACAGCGGGCCCTCCACCATGTCGCGGACCGCGCTGGATTTTTCAGTCCCAGTGGCCAGCAGCAATAGGTGGCGGGCTTCGCTGATGGTGCCGAGCCCCTGGGTTAGCGCATAGCGAGGAACACTGTCCGTGTTCTCGAAGAAGCGGGCATTATCCTGCACCGTCCGCGGGTGCAGCGTTTCCAGGCGCGTGCGCGATTGCAAGGAGCTGGAGGGCTCATTAAAGCCGATGTGCCCATTGCCACCGATGCCAAGCAGCTGGATATCGATGCCGCCAGCATGGCGAATGGCCTGGTCATAGGCGGCTGCGGCGCGGTCCGAGTCCGCGGCATCGCCCTCGGGGCTCTGCACTAACTCATCGATGAAGTCGACGTGGCTGGTAAATACGCGGCGGATGGTGGAGTAATACGACTGCTCATGGGAGCGAGCCAGCCCCACGTATTCATCGAGGAGGAAGGCGCGGCTGCGAGCGAAACTCACCTCCTGGCGCTCGCAGCGGGCGGTGAGTTCTTGATACATCGCTACCGGAGTAGAACCCGTGGCCAGCCCCAAGGTGGCCCCGGCGTTGGCATAGCGGACGAAGATATCGGCGGCGGCAATAGCCACCTCTGCTGGTGTGGAACGAATGAGGATATCCATGCAGTGCTTTCCTAACGTAAATCAGTATCTGTCGCGGCGGCGATGTCGATACCATCAGCGATGACTCGCACAGGTTCGAATCGAGCATTCAGGCCCACGAGGTTGGCGCGCTTACCGGGAGCCAAACGGCCCACGTCCTTATCCCCCAACACGTCCGCAGCCGTGGTGGAAGTAAACCGAACCGCTTCCTCTGCGCCGTGGCGCGCGGCAAAACGCGCAAATTGCTGCGCCAAGGTGGAGGTTCCACCGGCGATGGCGCCGCTGTCCACCCGCGCCACGCCATCGGTCACGGTAACGGGCAGGGAGCCCAGCTCATAGGAGCCATCGGCCATGCCGGCAGCGGCCATCGCATCGGTGACCGCAAAGGAGCGGCGGTTATAGGCCATATCCACGGTGCCATCGGCAAGATGCACGCCATCGGCAATAAGCTCTACCCCCGCATCGCCCGCTTTCGAGCCGGTGAGTAGCGCGGCCACCGTGCCGGGTGCACGGTGGTGGATGGGCGGCATGGCGTTAAAAAGGTGGGTGCCGGTCACGGTGACGCCCAAGTCTTTCGCCTGCTCCATGATCCGCAGCGTGGTCTCATAATCGGCTTCGGTATGGCCCAAGCTGGCGATAATATCGTGTTCTGCACAAACCTCAAGGATCTCTGCAGCGGCCTGGGTTTCTGGGGCGAAAGTAATGGACCGCAGGTGGCCGCGGGCGGCGTCGATCACCGCGCGGAAAAAGTCTGGGTCTCCCGGCACGATGCGCGATGGATCCTGCGCGCCACATTTGGCCGCGGCGATAAACGGGCCTTCCATATGGATGCCGGCGATATCCCCCTCATCTGCCAGCGTGGCAAGCAACTCCGCCCGCGCGCACAGCTCCGCTTGCGTCCCAGAAACCATGCTGGCTATCAGCGTGGTGGTGCCGTGGGCGCGATGAAAGCGCGCGGCGGCGCGGCACTGGTCATAATCACCATTGGGAAAGCTTCCACCATTGCCGCCGTGATTGTGCAGGTCCACAAAACCTGGAACCCACAGCAAAACGTTTGGGTCACCGGCTTGCCAGGCCGCGTGCGCTGCGGGGACATCGCCAAGCGAGATGTCTTCAATGCGCCCGCCAAAGTTCAGCGCACCAGCGCGCAGCTCGACGTTCTCGTCGATGTACAGGCCTTCTACGCGGCCCTTCGTCTGTGTCTGCATATTTCGTTCACTTTTCTGTTGTGTGGGCAGGCACCATCCCATAAACGCGCCGATATCCCAGCGCAGCACTATGTTATAACCTATTGGTACCATACCCCAGTGTCAATGATGTCACTTTCACTTTTTTATGTGAGATTTTCGAGGACTATCGACTGTGATGCTCAACTTCGTTTAGGCATAGACCCGCACCAGCCACTGGACTACATTGATCTTTAGGAAGTATCGCTTGCCGATGCCACCTCTACCCTCGGCTTCTCTCTAGCAAGCGCGCTACCTACGCCAACCACCGCGTCACGTCAGGAGAACGTAAATATGGATTTAAAACCAGAAACTATTGTTTCTAATATTTTAAGCGATATTGCGGAAGTAAATGATTGGGCCAGCATTGCTGATGCCACCGGCGCTAATGACATAAACTCTTCCCACGCCACCCCTGACGAGGTTTTCACCATCCTCACTGCTGTTAAAAATAGTCCCGATTTGGCCCTCGGAACTGTCACAAATGAGTTCAAGGATTTCCCTGATAGCTGGTCGCCGCGTGATATAACAGACCGGATCTTTGCCTCGTCAGATCCCACCCTCTCGATGATGGATATCTTTATGCGCCCGACCAATGAATGACCTACGGAAGAATAGAGATGAAAACTGACCACGTATCTCCTTTAAGTTACGTAGCCCTTAGCACTGTGGTTGTTGCTTCATGACTAGCCCTATATGTGCATTTTGAGACATATCCATGCTCATTGCCTTGATAATCAGTCTGCTCAACTGGGCCCTCCGGTCTTGTCATCAAGCAGCTACCCTGCAAAAGCGCAGGGATAAATTGGGTGCGATCTACTGTCTAAATGACCACTAAGAGTGCTCTTCCGCGATATCGCGCATGCAATTATTATTATTGAAATTATAACCGTTTCATGTCCTTCACAAGTACTCGCCTCGGACATGGCGGGATCCTCATCTCAAGGAGCACACCATAACCAGTCGTTCACCCGCACCGCCGCGGCACCGGTCCCAGTACGTTCTCTTGGCCGGCTTAGCCGTCTCGGTGGCCTATGCCGTCGTCCATATCGCGTTTTCTGATCCGGCCCTGATCGAAGGCACCGCACCCGCGCGCCTTTCCTTACGCAATTACCTTGGCCCAGTGCTGGGCTCTGGCATGGTGTGGGCATTATTTGCCTACCTCATGGGCAAGGCGTGCGCCCACCGGTGGAGATCGGCCTTTTTCGCAGGAGCCGGCATACTCTTGTTCATGTTGGCAGTGCACTACGCGCTGCTTTTCACCTTTGGTATCTACGACTGGCAGACGGCTTTTTCCTCTAATGCCACGTGGTTCCTCTTCGCCCTTATCGCCGGGCCACTTTTCGGCGTGGCGGGGGCTTTGTCCCACAGGTTCGGCTGGCTAGATTACGTTGCCGTGCTCGGCTTCGTGCTGGAGCCACTGATTACTGGGCTTATCCCAGGCAATAGTATCGAACCGCAGACCACGACCACCCCCGGATATCTTGCCGCGGTAACGCTGTGGATGATCGGTGCGGTTTTCCTCTACTGCGAACGCCGGGCTCCTATTAAGGGGTAGCCACATCCCCAGCGGCCCACCATCCGGGCATGCCATGGACCCCGGCCCCGGGCGCAGTGGAACTCGATGCCATGAATATTCCCGGCGCGAGCCGGTGCGGGTGCGCGGAGAGGCGCGGGCGCAGCACGGATTGCAGCCCACTCATGGAACCGCCGGCAATATCGCCGCCCACCAGGTTAGGGTTCCAGCGTTCCAGATCGGCCGGACTCGTGGTGTGGATGGCCAGAATAGTATCGCGAAAACCGGGTGCGAAACGCTCTATCTGCTGGGCAATAAGTTCACTAACCTCACCCGGGTAGCGCTCCTGGTAGCCGTGCGGCACGTGGGCATAGGTCCACAGCGCCAGCCCGCGCGACGGGTCAGCCACATATTGCTGACACACCATGACCAGGGGATTTACGGGCATGCGGCGCTTGCCGATGTCCCTTTCCGCCCCACTGATTTCCTCCAAGCTGCCACCCACATGGACGGTGCCAGCTTGGCCCACGCGGGGATCGGTCCACGGCACAGGTTCGCTGAGGTGAAAGTCCACCTTGTACACCGCGCTGCCATAGCGCCACCGCCGCAGGTTTCGTCGAGTCCGTGCAGGAAGGTCGAGCCCGCCCAGCCTAAGGATCTGGCGCGGGGTGAGATTGAGGATGAGGGCATCGGCGCGAGGCAAGCTGCGCACATCGGTGATCTCGGCACCGGTATGGATGCGCGCGCCGTGGGAGCGGAGGAGGTTTAGGAGGGCGCCGCTAAGCGCCTGCGTACCGCCTTCCACCACTGGCCAGCCGCGGGTCATGCCGAGCGCGCCAAAGAGCAGGCCGAAAGCAGAGGTAAAAGCCCTGGTAGGTGAGGTGATTGCGTGCACGGCGCTGCCAGAAAACAGGGCACGCGCCTGTGGGGAGGACAATGCCGCCCGAGCCAAAGTGCTCGCCGGCAGCAGGCCCGGCACGCCAAACTGCGCCAAGCGCACCGGGTGCTCGGGCCAGCGCACCAGTGGGGTTAGCGCATTAGTGAGATGCGCATCGATATTGCGCACCATGTGGCCGTGCAGGCGGGTCCATGCTTGGGCATCGGCGCCGAGCCCCGTAGCGGTCTCCGCAAGAGAGCGGTGGAGGATGGCGGCCGGCGCGCCCTCTAGTGGATGGGCCATGGGATACGGTGCGTGCCGCCAGCGCAGGCCGTGCGATTCCAGATCCAGCGCGCGGAAGGCCGGGCTCGCCACGCCGAAGGGGTGACCAGCCGCGCCGAGATCGACGATGGTGCCCGGGAAGATCTCCGTCGACGATGCCGCCGCCCCACCCGGGTGACTGGCGCGCTCATACACATCCACGCGCCAACCGGCCGTGGCGAGCCGGGCCGCGGCGGTGAGCCCATTGGGTCCTGCGCCGACGATCACAGCGTGCGGTTGCTTATCCACAGTCCTCCTTGTGCAGGTCAGTGGCCCCAATTTACCAATTCGCCCACACAATGGGTACAAAGCTATCCACAGGCTGTGGAAGAAACCTGTGGAATATTTATTTCACAGACTTATCCCCACCCTGTGGATAAGTGTTTTCACGGGCTTCCACAGGTGATTTTTCGGCCGCCGATACCGCTATAACCTGTGTGATCAGGGAAAACTCCGGAAAAGCGTTCGGTAAATTACAAGAATGTGGTTATCCACAATGTGGATAACTATTGTGGATTTCTTTCGCACACCCATTCCGGTGATCAAATTCCACAGTTATCCCCAAACCCCAGCTCGCAGGGCCAATAACACAATGATGACCGCACCGGTAAGAGCGACACCCGCCCAGCGCACGGATTTATTTCGATGAAAGAGGAAGAAGCTCAAGACAATGCCGGTGCACAACCCACCCAGGTGGCCCCACAGGGAGACTCCCTCTGCGACGAAGGTATAGCCCACATTGACCAATACGAGGACGATGGGCGCGCGCAAGTCCATCCCGCGTTGCCGGAAGACGCCCACCAGCATGCCCATCAGGGCAAAGATCGCCCCGGAGGCGCCTACCGTGGGCGTGCCAAAATCGAACCACAGCACCATGGCGGAAGCGCCCAAACAAGAAACCAGATACGCGGCAATGTATAACCCGGTATCGAGGGCGCGCTCTACTTCCCTACCGATGAGCAGGAGCATCACCATATTGACCGCGAGGTGCCCGCCGTCCAAGTGCATGAATTCCGAGGACAGCGCCGTTAGCGGCGCATCGGCGTACTGCGGCCCCCACAAGGCCCAGTCTTGGCTCAGCGTGGAGAGAAAGAAAGTCTCGCCCAATGTGCGAGCTTGTACCGCGGTAATTGACCACGCGATGATGCAGATCGCGGCGATGGTCGAGGTAACGGGGGCGGTTCGCAAATAATTTTTCACCATGGCGTAGAAGCTGACCCTTTGTTGGCATTCGGATAAAACTAAACGAACCCGGCACCACAGCAAGGTGTGTGGTGCCGGGCGCGGTACGAGAAAACGCTTAGGCGATATCGATGGACTCGATGACAACGTCCTCGTGCGGACGGTCCATGCGGTCGGTGTCGACCTTGCCAATCTTGGAGACGACTTCCTGCGAAGCCGGGTCCGTAACCTCACCGAAGATGGTGTGGTGGTTGTTCAGGTGCGGGGTCGGCGCCACGGTGATGAAGAACTGGGAACCGTTGGTGCCTGGGCCAGCATTGGCCATGGCCAGCAGGAATGGGCGGTCGAACTGCAGCTCTGGGTGGAACTCGTCCTGGAACTGGTAGCCCGGGCCACCGCGGCCGGTGCCGGTGGGGTCGCCGCCCTGGATCATGAAGTTATCGATGATGCGGTGGAAGATGGCGCCATCGTAGAACGGGCCGGACTGCTCGCCCTTTGCGTTCTGGGTGGAGTAGTCCTTTTCGCCCTTGGCCAAACCGATGAAGTTTTCAACGGTTACCGGTGCGTGGTTACCGAAGAGATCGATAACAATATCGCCGTAGTTGGTATGCATCGTTGCAGTTGCGGTCTTCTGAGTCATGCCAGCCATTGTAAAGAATTTACTTCCTCTCCGCTGTGCAAGACATAACGCTCTCAGCGATCGCGCTATCGTTCTCCCCCTAGTCAGCTGACAGGGCTTGTCCCCCAAATAGCCAGCTAACCACGAGGGCACCGGGATCGATGACTCCCTTGCTGCGATCACCCAGGTAAGACGCGCGTCCCTTCTTGGCAGCGATCTTTCCGGTTTCTTCCACGCCCTCGCGTGCGGCCTCGTACAGGGCCTGGAGCGTTTGCTCGTCTGGGCGCTCTGCACCGATTTCTTTCGCCTTTTCAGCAGCCGGAATGAGCGCATCGAGCATGGTGCAATCCCCGCGCTGCGCGCCGCCAAGTTCCTGAATAAACTCCGCCGCGCTGCCCAAACCTTCCGCTAAGGTCTCCGCTCGGGCCATGTCGTTGAAGAAGCTGCCGAAGACCGCGCCCGAGGTTCCGCCCGCAAGAACGAGGAAGCGCTTGGCCAGGCCGGTGAAAATCTCATCATCCGCGCCGCGCAACGGCAATTCAATACTTTCCAGCGCCGCCTCCATATTGGTACCGAAGTCCCCATCGCCGGCTTTGCGATCAAGCTCGGTCAGTTCCTCGATGGAGGATTGCACGCGGTCGACGAAGTCACTCAACCACTGGTTCTCTTCGCCCTCTTTAGGCAGTTCATCTTCAAAGGTAATCCGCGCCGATTCCACCTGCTTGGCACCGCCCAAGGTATGGGGCCAGGCGGGGGCTTGGGTTGGGGCATCGATAAGCTCAAGCAGCTCGTCGTCCGCCTTGAGCAGCGTGATGGATACGCCGTGCATATTGACCGCGGTGACGAAGTTGCCCACCATGGAGCGCACTACCGTAATCCCCTTCTCCGCCAGCTGCGCGGACGCCTCGCCGAATACCAGGCTCAGCTCCAAAGGCGTGGTGCCGCCCAAACCGTTGACTAGGCACACCACCTCGTCGCCGCTGTTGATATCAAGGGCAGCACCCAGCTTTTCCAGCACGGTGGCCACGATGGCATGGGCATTATCGACCTTCTCCGTGTGCGTGCCAGGCTCGCCATGGATGCCCACGCCGACTTCCATGTGCCCGTCATCCAGATCAAAGGTCTCGCGCCCCGTGGTGGGCAAAAAGCCGGATCCCAGTGCCACGGACATGCTGCGGGATTGATCGGCGGTCCGTTTCGCAAGCTCGGTGACCTTATCCAAGTCATCGCCGCGATACGCCGCGGCACCGGACACCTTTTCCACCAGGATCGTAGCACCCGTACCGCGCCGGCCAGGGCCCTCGCCGGTGCCTTCGGTAGCAATATCATCTGCAACCAGGACGGAACGCGTATCTACGGCCTCTGCCGCGTTGCGGGCCACGGTGAAATTCATGACATCGCCGGTGTAATTCTTCACAATGTGCAGCACTCCCCTGCCCTGGTCGGCCCACTGCGTGGCTTCGCTGACCTGAACCGCATTCGGGGAGGTAAATAGCAGGCCCGGGCAGGCAGCGGCGAGCATGCCTTGCCCAATGAAGCCGGCGTGCATGGGCTCGTGGCCGGATCCGCCACCGGAGATGACCGCGACCGCCGGTTTATCATCGGCCGTGCGCAGCGGGGTGCTGCGCCCGATGAAGCCCGCGTCGTGCCAGGTGGCATCGGGATGCTGGGCGATGAACCCGGCCAGGGAATCAGAAAGGAAGGATTCTTGGCTATTGCGAAATGCTGAGTGCTTCATAGCGCCCACGGTAATCCGGATCCGTCCAGAGCGTCATGGGTGGGTACTAGGTCACGAAAACGCTATGCAGACCGGCTGCATAGCGTTTCCTTTAAGAACTTAGAATTTCGCAGATTCTATTTAGAGGGCGTTGCGCACCACATCGCGGGCTTCCACCATGTTGCGCAGGGAGGTTTCGGTCTCCTCGTAACCGCGGGTCTTCAGGCCGCAGTCCGGGTTAACCCACAGGCGATCCAGCGGCACGTTCTTGAGCGCGGCGCGGATAAGCTCTGCCATTTCCTCCACGGAAGGCACGCGCGGGGAGTGGATATCGTAGATGCCAGGTCCAATCTCAGAGTGGAAGGTCTCATCGATATCCTCCAGCAGCTCCATGCGGGAGCGCGCAGCCTCAATGGAGGTGACGTCTGCGTCCAGGCCGGCGACGGCGTCGATGATCTGGCCGAACTCCGAGTAGCACAGGTGGGTGTGGATCTGGGTGGTGGGCTTGGCCTCGAGGGCTACCAGGCGGAAGGAACGCACTGCCCAGTCCAGGTAGGCCTTGCGGTCCTGCTCGCGCAGCGGCAGCAGCTCGCGCAGGGCTGGCTCATCGATCTGGATGATGTCGATGCCGGCTTCCTCCAAGTCGCGAACCTCGTCTGCCAAGGCCACGCCCAGCTGGTCCGCGGATACGGACTGGTGCACGTCATCGCGGACGAAGGACCACGCCAGGATGGTGACCGGGCCGGTCAGCATGCCCTTGACGTGCTTTTCCGAAAGCGACTGTGCAAACTTCGACCACTCGGTGGTCATGGCAGCCGGGCGGGAGATATCGCCTACAACGATTGGTGGGCGGGTGCAGCGGGAGCCGTAGGACTGTACCCAGCCGTTTTCGGTGGTAACGAAGCCATCGAGCAGCTCTGCGAAGTACTGCACCATGTCATTGCGCTCTGGCTCGCCGTGGACCAGGACGTCCAGGCCGAGGCGCTCCTGCAGTTCGATGACGGACTTAACCTCGTCCTTGAGGGCGGAGTTGTAGTCAGCATCAGAAAGCTCGCCCTTGCGGTGCGCGGCACGCGCCTGGCGGATTTCCTTGGTCTGCGGGAAGGAACCGATGGTGGTGGTCGGCAGCTCCGACAGGCCGAGCTCCTTCTGTGCTTCCTTGCGCTCGTTGAAGGCCGGCTCGCGCTTGACCTCGCCTTCCGGCAGCTGAGAGATGCGCTCTTGCACGGCGGCGTTGTTGATGCGCTCGGACTCGGCGCGGGTGCGCACGGCGCGGTCGCTGACGCTGTAGGCCTCTTCGGCTGCCTCCGGGCCCTGTACTAGGGCGACGACTTCCTTGACCTTTTCATTGGCGAAGGAGAACCACGGGGCGACATCGGCAGGCAGCTTGGATTCTGCCTCGACGGAGTGCGGCACGTGCTGCAAGGACACGGAGGTGGATACGGACAGTTCATCGATGCTGCCGGCCAGGTCCTCGTACTTGGAGCGCAGGTCGCGCAGGTTGGCGGCCCAAACATTGCGGCCATCGACAAGCCCAGCGACGACGTGGGTGTTCAGGTTCTTGACGCGCTCGAGGTAGCCCTCATCCAGGGCCAGGGTGCCGACAGAAAGGTCAACCTGAACGGCCTCTGGCTTGAGCTCTGCGATGACATCGAGGCCCTTGCGGGCAGAGCCGTACGGGGTGGTCAGGTAAACCTGTGGGCGCTCTTCTGCACCCAGGATGGCGGAGTAAGCCTGCTTGGTATATGCAGCCAAGTCCTCATCGCTAGCGTTGGTCAGATCTGCTACGAGGGCAGGCTCTGCCAACTGGATCCACTCCACGCCAGCCTTGTGCAGCTCCGCCAGAACCTCCTGGTAAGCGGCAACGGCATCATCTAGGCGCTCGAGCGGGGCCTTGGCTGCACCCTCGGCCTGCTTGGACAGGGCCAACAGGGTGACCGGGCCAACGAGGTACGGGCGCACGGTGTGGCCTGCTTCGCGGGCTTCTTCTACCAGCTTGATAATGCGCTGTGGGTGCGCCTTAAAGGCGTGGTCATCGGCAATTTCCGGCACGATGTAGTGGTAGTTGGTGTCGAACCACTTGGTCATCTCCAGCGGTGCGGTGTCCTTATTACCGCGTGCCAGGGTGAACTCATCATCCAGGGTTTCACCGGCAACGGCACCGACGGTCAGTGCGGTTTCGAGAACCTGGTCGTAGTAAGCGACGTCTGCCGGGATGGCGTAATCCTCGGTCAGGCCGAGGTCGCGCAGGCGGTTATAGGTATCCAGGCGCAGAGAGTGTGCGGCGGACTCAAAGGTCTCCGCGTCGATGCGGCCGGCCCAGTAGGACTCGAGCGCGCGCTTCAATTCGCGGTTGGCGCCAATGCGGGGATAGCCCTCAATTGTCGCCTTGGGGAAATTAGCGTTGGTCATTGTCTACTCCGATTCGGGTTAGTAGGTCGTGAGTATTGTCGGGGTTGTTGTGGGTATATATATGGAGCCCACTCGCCCCACCAGCCACGATGTCGCGGGCTAGTTCGGCGGTCAGTTCCATGCCGGTTTCGTATTCTTCTTCTGGGGTTGTCGCTGCCGCGAGCGCCGACCGCACCCTTTCGGGCACGGCGAGCCCGGACAGCTCTCCCATTCGCTCCACCCGGCGCAGGCTGGTCATGGGCATGATTCCCGGAATAAGGGGAATATGTACCCCGGCCAGTTGTGCCTTTTTGGTAAAGCGCAGGTAATCCTGGGCGTCGAAGAATAGCTGGGTAATGGCGAAGTCCGCGCCGAGGCGCTGCTTTTTGAGCAAGACGTCAAAATCTTCATCTTCGTTTTTAGATTCAACGTGCCCGCTGGGATAGCACGCGACTCCGACGGCCAGGCGGCCAGCGGCAAACCGCGCGGCTTGCTGCCTTTCTAGTTGCCGGATGAGGCTTATCAATTCATCGGCATGCTGCGGATAGTACTCCGGCAAACCTTCCTCTGGCAGGTCCCCGCGCAGGGCCAGCAGGCCGCGGACACCGGCATCGACCAAGCGGTTGGTCCAGCCGATTAGTTCCGTGCGCGAACCAGCCGTACAGGCCAGGTGCGCAAGCGGGCGCATCGAGGTGGTGCGCGAAATCCGCTCGATAAAGGCCGTCGTCCCTTCGAGCCAACCGGACCGTTTGGAACTTGTCACCGCAATATAATCCGGGTGGTAGCTTTCCAAGGTTTCCAGCAAACGGTCGATTTTGGCTTCATCGGCGTCATGGCGCGGCGGAATTACCTCGAAAGATAGCGCCAAACGCTCCGGCACCATTAGCTCTTCTTCACTCATGGAATCCAATGGTGCTGACGCCGAAAATCGCGGGCTCATAGTCACCTCCTTTTCCCGATCTCAATTGCTGTCTGGAGGAAAACGTACCAAGCTGTTCAGTTTGCGGGGTAGCGCGCCGCTAATGGTATTACCTTTGCAGGCCCATAAACAGCGCGGTTAGCCAAAATCGACGTGAATATTAATCCACCAATCTGAACCAAGCGGTCTATTTTATGGGTGATTCCACTCCCTGAATCACCCGCCAAAACAGTGGTGGGGTGCCAGGCTGGCCACTATGCTGGATGGGAAAGGACAGATAAATCTCATCTAAGGAGCACCTGCACTCATGAACCCCACCGCAGTGAATATGGCGTTGAAGACCGGTTCTAACCTGTGGAAGCAATTGCGCGATTACCGGCAAGAAAAGTCCCGCGAAACGTATACCGCGCTCGAAGAGGCTGCCCAGCAGATGCAAAAGGAAGACAATAGCGCCTTCGATGAGGCCCGCAAGCAGGCAGGCGCCGTAACCCAGGCCGCGCACTCCCGCCTAGAGCGCGCCCTAGAGGAATTCAATAACTACCGCGAGGACGCCGTCGAGCGTTTCGATGAGGCCAAGAAGGAAGCCACCAAGAAGGCAAAGAAGGCCCGCAAGCAAACCAAGAAGAAGGCCACCAAGGCTGCAAAGAAGCAGACCAAGAAGGACAAGAAGTCTTCCAAGTTCTGGACCGTTGCCGGAATCGTTGCCCTGCTCGCCGCGGCAACCGGTGCAATTTACGCTTGGCTGCGCTCCAATGACAAGCCTTCCCAGACCCCACCGCGCGTGGATGACTACCGCGGTGGCACCCAAAACACCGCCCCAGATTCCACCTTGGTCTACACCTCCACCAGCGAAGCTAAGCACGAAGCCGATTCGGACCTCGCCGAAGAGGGCGCTGTGCGCGATGAGGAGCTCTTGGGGTCCATCGATGAGCAGCTGGCTAAGCACCGCGAGGAAGAAGAGGCCGCCGCGGAGGAAGCGGATACCACCCGCATCACCGATGATCACCAGAGTGAGGGCAAGCACCGCCTGCAATCTGACGAGCAGTAGTTCCTTTCGCACCCCCCGCGGTGGGGGTGCAGTAGGCGTTGCCTAGATCTCATTGCTTTGCCTAATCAAAAATCTCCTGCTTGAATTCACCCATTAAGGCTTTCTACAAGGAGATAAACAATGAACTTTGAGTCTCTCACCGTCAAGCTCAAAGACGGTTCAACGTACTATTTCCCCGCAGGCCCAGTAACCGATGATCCCTCCCCGCGCGTGGATAACCTCCGCTTTGCCATCGATAACGGCGCTACCTTCCGCTCCGTTGACGAATCCGGTGAAATGCGCGAGTTCAACGGCGCGGACGTGCATAACTATCACTTGGCTTAACTAGCCCGGCGGATTCTTCATATATCCTGGGGATTATGGAAATTCGCGCGACACAAGAATCCGATCGCACTTATATAGCTCGCCTCAACTTCCTGACCGATACCTTCGGTGATGAACGAGGCGAGCTTTCTTCCGGTTTTGCCGATGATTTTTCCTTTTACGTGGAAAATTGGGAGCCCAACCAGGGAGGTTTCATCGCTTGGGAGGACCTCGTGCCCGCCGGCGGGGTGTGGCTCAGTTGGGGTACCGAGGACAATCACGGTTACGGGTTCGTGGAACCGGCCATCCCAGAATTTGCCATCGCGGTAGAAAGCCGCTTTGCGGGCCAGGGCATTGCCACCGCGCTTATCGATGCCGCCATTTCCCTCGCCCAGACCCTCAAAGCGCCCGGTATTTCCCTGGCCGTCCACCCCGATAATCCGCGTGCGCAGAAGCTTTATGAACGCTTGGGATTCGAGCATGTGGGTGTGTACGCCGAGCATTACATCATGGTCAAGCGCTTTTTATAACCCTATGCATGACTAAAGTCCGGATTCTTTAACCAGAATCCGGACTTTTCCTGTGGAGCATAGGAGAATCGAACTCCTGACCTTCTGCTTGCAAAGCAGATGCTCTACCAATTGAGCTAATGCCCCAGTGGCTTGTACTCTACTACTGTAGCCGCTCATTCCAAAAATGCCGAAGACACCGCGGCACAGTGATTTACTTCTATCACATTTATCACACGCGTTTAATCCGTAATTCCCTTCGCAGTGGAGTAGGCTGGCTAATCGTGCCCATCTGTCCTCGTTCCTAGGAAAAGTATGCGTCGTCTTCTTACCTCCGCGCTCACCGTGCTTGCCACCGCTGCCCTTCCCGCCTGCGCCAATGCGCAATTCCTCGAAGGCACCCCGAAAGTAGCCGGCTCCTCAGAACCCAATATCCAATCCGCGGTTTCTGAGATTCAGACCGATATTCAAAGCCGCATCGACAGCACCCGCGCGCAAGCACAGGACCTTGTCTCCACGGTAGCGCCGCAAGACGAGCCACAGAACGAGGCCGCACCCGCGCCAGATACCCAGGCTGGGGCCGCACCGCAACCAGCCCCGCAGCCACAGGGCAACGGCGTCGATTGCCCGAATTGCGTGGCCCTTACCTTTGACGATGGCCCAAGCCCTTATACCAACCAGCTCTTGGATACCTTTAAGGCGAAAAACGCCCACGCCAGCTTCATGGTGCTAGCGGATCACGCCTACCAGTACCCCCAAGCGCTACAGCGCATGCAGGCAGAAGGTCACACCATTGGCAATCACACCAAGACCCACCGACAACTCAACCAGCTAGCTTACGGCGATATTGCCCAAGAAATAGACGCCGGCAATGCAGCGATCCGCAATGCCACCGGACAGAATCCGCAGTGGCTGCGCCCGCCTTACGGTGCTACCAATGAGACGGTTGACCAAGTAACTAGGGATAAGGGCCTTTCGCAGGCCCTATGGAACGTGGATACCTTGGACTGGAAGATCCGCGATTCGCAGCACGTCTGCAATGCCGCCGTGCAGGATGCTAACCCAGGCTCCATCGTCTTGATGCACGATATTCATCCGACCACCGTCAATGCGGCCGAGTGCATTATCGACGGCCTGCGCGCCAAGGGCTTGGAACCGGTCAGCCTCGATGAGTTGCTGCGCACCCCGGTAGACGGAAAGCGCTACTACTCCCGTTAATGATTGATTTCTCCCGCACTGCTGATGTCGTAGCCCCGCAACTCCTTGGCTGCGTCATCACGCACGCTGGGGTGAGCATTCGCCTTACGGAGGTCGAGGCCTACTTGGGCACAGACGATGCCGCCGCCCATACCTTTCGTGGGAAAACCCCGCGCAATGCCGCCATGTTCGGCCCGCCCGGCCGGATGTACGTGTATGCCTCTTACGGCATCCACCGCAATGTCAATATCGTGTGCGCGCCCGAAGGCGTGGGCCAAGGGTGCCTACTGCGCGGTGGTGAGGTGCTATCCGGGATCGATACCGCCTTTGCACGACGCGGCACCAGCGATTTTCATAACCTAGCCCGCGGCCCCGGGAACCTCGGAAAAGCTCTGGGAGCAACGCTGGAGGATAACCACCTGCCAGTGCAGCTTTCTGAGCGCGAGTCTGCACCGGAATGGGTGCGCGGCCCGCGCATTGGTATCTCCAAAAACCAGGAAGCAGCCCTCAGGTTTTGGATTCCCTTTGATAAGACCGTTTCCGGCCGCCGCGGCTATCCCAAAAAATAATTAATAGCGGCCGCCGTAGCGCTCATCGGCTTCGATGGCTTTGATGATGCGCTCATTAATTTGGGTCATCTGATGAATCTGGGCGCGGGTCAGATTATCGATAACGGATCGGCGGGCCTGCTTGGCGTGGCCTGGGGCGGTTTCTACTACCTTGTCCCAGCCGCTATCGGTAAGGTGCGCCATCGTCGTCCGCCCATCATTGGGGCAAGGACGCCGCACGACCCAGCCCTGGCGCTCCAAACGGGTAACAACCTGGCTCAGACGGGACAGGGAGCCGTTTGCGGTGATGGCTAGGTCTCGCATGCGCATCTCATGGTTCTCAGCCTCTGATAGCCGTGAGAGCACCGTATATTCAAAGAAGCTTAGCTTGGCATCATCGCGCAGCTGCGCGTCTAGAATATTGGTGAGCCGGACATTCACGCTCATCAGGGACATGAATGCTGCTAGTTCATCCTCTTCCAGCCAAAAGTCGTCCCGCTCGGTCATGAGGATTATTTTAGCAACTGGACTTCAATTCTAAAATAATCCCAAGTATCCGGAGCCCCGTACCAGTTATCCGAGCCTGGACTGATCCGCCTAGTGGCTGGTGGGTGCCAAGCGAGCTGGGTCCAATTCGATCCGGCGCAACAACTGCGCATTGAATGCCACCACGATGGTCGATAGCGACATCAATACCGCACCGGCCGCCGGGGAAAGCACGACACCGATGGGTGCGAGTACGCCTGCAGCCAAGGGCACGGCGATGATGTTGTAGCCAGATGCCCAAATAAGGTTTTGGATCATCTTGCGGTAGCTAGCGCGCGACAAGGTGATCATTGAAAGCACCGACCGCGGGTCATCGCTGGCGAGCACGACCTCGGCGGATTCCATGGCGACATCGGTACCGGCGCCAATGGCGATGCCGACTTCCGCGCGGGCCAAGGCTGGGGCGTCGTTGACGCCATCGCCAACCATGGCCACGGCCAGGCTGCGCTCTTGTAATTCGGTGACCTTGGAGTCCTTGTCCTGCGGCAGGACTTCGGCAAAGACCTCGTCAATACCCAGTTCTTCGCCAACGGCCTCGGCGACCTGCGTGGCATCGCCAGTGATCATCGCAACCTTGACGCCCTGCTCTTGGAGGGCCTGTACGGCCGCGCGGGATTCGGGACGAATCTTGTCTTCGACCGCGAGAGCGCCAATGATCTGACCATCGCGCACGACATGCAGGACACCTGCGCCGCGCTGGGACCACTCTTCAACCTGCGCATCGAACACCCCAGGGGTGGCAAGCTCTAGCTCGCGCAGCATATTCGGTCCACCGACGAGGACCTCTGCCCCATCTACGGTGGCCTGGATTCCCCGGCCGGCGGCAGCACTGAAATCGGTGCTGTGCAGCTGCTCCTGGGATGCTTCCGCGTGGTCTTCGGCTGCCTTGACGATGGCGCGGGCCAACGGGTGTTCACTATCGGCCTCGGCCGCGGCGGCCACTGCTAGCAGCTGCCCCTCGCTGATGTCCTCAACGGTTGCGACACCGGTAACGGCATGAGCGCCTTCGGTTAGGGTGCCGGTCTTATCGAAGAGAACGGTGTCGATGGTGCGCATGCGCTCCAACGCCATACGTTCCTTGATGAGTACCCCAGACTGTGCGGCCTGCTCGGTAGAGATCGCAATGACCAGTGGGATAGCCAAACCGAGGGCGTGGGGGCAAGCGATGACGAGCACGGTAACGGTGCGTACCACGGCGTCGCTTGGGCTCCCGATAATGGCCCAGACCACCGCAGTAATGAGGGCTGCGATTAGCGCAAACCAGAAGAGCAACGCTGCGGCGCGATCGGCAAGAGCTTGGGCGCGGGAGGAGGATTCCTGCGCCTCGGCGACCATGCTTTGGATACCGCCCAGGGCCGTATCTCCTCCGATGGCTTCTACCTGGACGCGGACGGTGTTGTCGGTGGCCACCGTACCGGCGACCACGCGCTCACCTTTATCGCGGTAGACTGGGCGGGATTCACCGGTGATCATGGATTCATCGAATTCGGCTGAGCCTTTAACAATGGTGCCATCGGCAGGCGCCCGCGCTCCAGCGCGGACCAGTACTATGTCATCCACCGCCAGCTCAGAGACTGGCACGGTGTGGGCCTGCCCATCGATGATCTTCTCGGCTTCGTCAGGCAAAAGTTCTGCTAAGGCGTCCAAAGCGGAGGAGGCTGCGCCGAGTGCGCGCATCTCCAACCAGTGGCCCAGCAGCATAATGACGACCAGGAGGGCCAGCTCCCACCAGAAATCTAGGTCGAATCCTCCAATCCCCAAGGTGGTGACCCATGAGGCGACGAACGCCACGGTAATAGCCATGGCGATAAGCAGCATCATCCCGGGCTGGCGGGATTTCAGTTCCGACCAGCCGCCTTGCAGGAACGGCGTGCCGCCATAAATGAAGATGATGGTGCCAAGCACCGGGGGAATCCAGGATGAACCAGTGAATTCGGGTACGCCGTAGCCGAGCAAGTCTGCGACCATAGGGCTGAAGATGACGACCGGCACCGATAGCAGCAGCGACCACCAGAAGCGGCTGCGGAACATCGCCGCGTGATCGCCGTGTCCGTGCCCATGGCCGTGGCCATGCCCGTGCTCGTGGCCATGACCTTGATGGTCACCGTGAGAGTGCCCTTCGTGGCCGCCATGATCTGTGTGTTGCGTATGATCCGCTTCCGCGGCCTGGTGAGCACCGGAATGCTCACCGTGTTGGTGGGAAGTACTCATGAAGTTCCTTTCTTCTCCTCCCTGCACCAAGAGGAGTCCTAGCTTCGGTGAAACGCAGTGATGATTACTCTCCCCACCATATACCCCCGGGAGGTATCTTTACAGGAACGAAAGGGTCCCTTTTCGCATCAGAGGCGAAGTGGAGCTACCGAGATGTCCACCCAGCTTAAACGAGCCTAGCCCCCGGAAAGTGGACACGGCGCGGTCAGGCCCGGCCCCATCAGCTCGGCTATTCTTCAACGTCATTGTAGAGGAACTCGACAGAGAAACGGTCTCGTGATTTATCGATGGACCGAATCATAACGGAGGCTTTGGCCCTGGTTCTGGGAAGTTTCCTGCACGATGGGCCTACTGTTCCCATTGTCAGGCTGTGTGCCATGAAACGCCGAGCTTCGGGGCTACCACCTGACACGCGAGGTGCATTGACACGCTCTTCCGCCAAGATGCGATCTTCCACAAGTGGGACACTTCAGGTTTCACCTGCTGTTTTCGCCTACCCAAAGTGAAAGAAAAGAGGCAAAGAAACGACATATGGGACACTCCATTTTAGTTGGAGTGCCCCATATTGGCTTTAAAGAGGAACTTTAGTCCTCATCACCCGAAAACTTCTTTCTCATAGTCCAATCTATCCAGAACCAAAGACAGAACAAGATTAATCCTATCACTGTTCTAGGACCGGTGCCTAAATCTAGGACCAACCCGAAAAATAGGCCCAAAAGTATCGCTAATACAAGAAATATGATCCAGGTAAGTCTTGGGTGATATTTCTTAGGTTTTAGTTTCTGCATTCATGTGCCCCAACTGGATGCGGACGATCTCCCATGTTAGATGCAATCCTAATCTGATAGCAGGTCTTGTGGTCGTATTCAGCGAATGCCTTTGCTGTTTTAACAATATCAAGCGCGTTGATGCCTGCTATCGGACAAACTCCCCCAAAACCAGTTTGATAGGCGGCTTCGGCCTAAACGACAGGATGTGTTGGTGAAGTTATATGTTTAGCCCGTCTGGCCTGCTGGTATTAGGATTATTTCACTTATCCGGAGACATAACGCAGCCTCGGACCTGAAATACCGCCGGGGGCGTGCTGATGTGCTAAGCGCTGAGGTTCACGATGAATGGATGAGTAAGAATCATCCTCGATGCCCCGTCTGTAGCGAGGTGTGCACCAAAATACGGGACTACAAGCACCTATGCACCAGCGATGGCGATGGAACGCCTGTAAAGCCACTGTCACTCGCGCTAGAGGCCGACCCAGGAAAGTGGGCGAATCAGGGCGCAGACCCACGAGCCAAAGCACACACCCTAGCCAACCAAGAAACACAAGCCACCATCGGCCGTGAATACGGCCGACCAGCAACTTTCGACAGTTGCCTACAACCACTCTATGGGAATACGCAAAGGCCACATGCCCTAAACCACGCAGTCCACCAACACAAAATGTCGTTTACCCCGACACGCCAGAAAACAACACATTTTGTCGTTTAACCCAGAGCTTCGAGAGGGTACAAGAAGCAAAAAGTCCGGCTTCCCTAAGGAAGCCGGACTGATGCTGTGGAGCATAGGAGAATCGAACTCCTGACCTTCTGCTTGCAAAGCAGATGCTCTACCAATTGAGCTAATGCCCCATTGTTCCGTGGTGGGCCTAGCTGGAATCGAACCAGCGACCTCATCGTTATCAGCGATGCGCTCTAACCGACTGAGCTATAGGCCCTTTAGCGGAACGAGATGTAACTTTACATACTACCCCGGAAAGAACACAAATCGGCAGCTCAAAGAGGTTTTCAGAGGCGCACTTCGTGGGTCTAATGAGTACGCTACTTCGCGCTTAAAACTAGACAATGCCGGCAACGCTTGTTGCCGGCATTGTCTCCCACTCACAGTGATCTAGATGTCATCCAAGCTAACCTTTAGCCCGCCGAAGACATCCACGATGGCGTTATAGATGACGGCCATCAGCGGTGCGAGCAAGGTGAACAGGACGGCGAAAATAACGCCAATCAGCGCGCTGGCTGCGATCACCACTCCAAAGGTGACCTCAAAGCCGCCGCCGACGCCACCAACGAGGCTATTGACTGACTCCCATATGCCCGCCTGGTGCAAACCGATGTACAGCAGGCACACGGCCAGCAACCACGCGATGAGTCCGACGAGTGACAGGGCCAGACCAACGCGAAACGCCGAGGTCGGCGAGATGTGGTGGATGGTTACGTCTCGTCGTTCCATGTCCTACTCCTCATCCTTGGAGGCATCGCTTACCTTGTGGTGCTCTTGCTGGACCTCATCGACGGTCTTTTCGCCCTTGGCCACAGCCTGCGCGTCTTCCTCACCATCTTCTTCGACATTGCGGTCGATGGCAAGCAATTCGACGTCATCGGCAAGGTCAACCAAGCGCACGCCCATCGTGGCGCGCGAGGATGGACGAATCTGGTTTACTTCGGTGCGAATAACCCCACCGGCGGAGGTAATGGCGAAGATTTCATCGTCCTTGTCAATGGAAATGGCACCAATGAGCTTGCCGCGCTTCGGGGTGTACTTGAAGGTCATGACGCCCAAGCCACCGCGGCCCTGCGGGGTGTATTCCTCAATGGCGGTGCGCTTGCCGTAGCCACCCGAGGTAGCAACGAGCAGGAACTCGCCGTCGTGGACGACGGACATCGCCAGTAGCTGGTCATCGCCGCGGAAGCGCATGCCCTTCACGCCGGCGGTAGCGCGACCCATGGGGCGCAGCTGGTCGTCATCGGCAGTAAAGCGAATAGCTTGGCCCTGCTCAGAGGTCAGCAGGATGTCATCGCCCTCAGAAACGAGCTGGGCACCGATGAGCGCATCGCCCTCGTTGAGGTTGATGGCGATAAGCCCTGCGGAGCGAGCGGACTCGTAATCGGTCAGGCGCGACTTCTTCACGCGGCCCTGCTGGGTGGCCAGGACCAAGTATGGCGCATCCTCGTAGGACTGGATCTGAATGACCTGGGCGATCTTTTCCTCCGGCTGGAATTCCAGCAGGTTGGCCACGTGCTGACCGCGGGCGGCGCGGCCGCTCTCTGGTAGCTCGTAGGCCTTCAGACGGTAGACGCGGCCAAAGTTGGTAAAGAACAGGATCCAGTCGTGCGTGGAGCAGACGAAGAAGTTCTTCACAATGTCATCTTGCTTGAGCTCCGCACCGCGCACGCCCTTGCCGCCACGCTTTTGTGACTTATAAGTATCGACCTTGGTGCGCTTGGCATAACCGGTGGCGGTGATGGTGACCACGACGTTTTCGCGGGCAATGAGGTCTTCATCGGTGACCTCGCCGGAGGCAGGCAGGATCTCGGTGCGGCGCTCGTCGCCGTACTTTTCGACGATCGCCTCCAGCTCATCGTGGACGATCTGGCGCTGGCGCTCCTCGTGGGCGAGGATGTGCTTGAGGTCTGCGATCTCTTCTTCGATTTCTGCCAATTCATCGACGATCTTTTGGCGCTCCAGGGCAGCCAGGCGGCGCAGCTGCATCGCCAGGATGGCATCGGCCTGGATATCGTCGACATCGAGAAGCTCCTTCAAGCCCTCGCGCGCCTCATCAACGGTGGGCGAACGGCGGATCAGGGCGATGACCTCATCCAACATATCCAGCGCCTTGACCAAGCCGCGCAAGATGTGCGCGCGCTTTTCGGCCTCATCCAGGCGGTACTGGGTGCGGCGAACGATGACCTCAATCTGGTGCGCAACATAATTGCTCAGCATCTGATCCAGGCGCAGGGTACGCGGCACGCCATCGACGATGGAGAGCATATTCGCACCGAAGGAGGTCTGCAGCTGGGAGTGCTTGTACAGGTTATTGAGCACCACGCGGGCAACGGCATCGCGCTTCAAGGTCACAACAATGCGCATGCCCACGCGATCGGAGGACTCATCTTCGATCTTAGAAATACCGGCGATCTTGCCGTTGGCTACGGACTCCGCGATATTGGAGATGAGGTTATCGGGGTTGACCTGGAACGGCAGCTCCGTAATAACGATGGTCTGCCGGGAACCGGACTCCTCGATGGAGGTCACACCGCGCATACGGATGGAACCGCGGCCGGTGGTATATGCATCCTTGATGCCCTGATCGCCCACGATGAGGCCGGCGGTGGGGAAATCCGGGCCCTTCACGCGTTCCATGCAGGCCGCGAGCGCCGCATCCTCGTCTGCGTCTGGGTTCTCCAGCAGCCAGTAGATGGCCGAGGCCAACTCATTGAGGTTATGCGGCGGGATATTGGTGGCCATGCCCACGGCAATTCCGCCGGAACCATTCATCAAAAGGTTAGGCACGCGGGACGGCAGGACGTCCGGCTCGCTGGTCTTGCCATCGTAGTTGGGCGAGAAGTCCACGGTATTTTCGCGGATATCGCGGACCATTTCCATGGCCAACGGGGTGAGCTTGCACTCGGTATAACGCATTGCGGCGGGGCCGTCGTTACCGCGGGAACCGAAGTTACCCTGGCCATCGACAAGCGGGTAGCGCATATTCCAGGACTGCGCCAAGCGCACCAAGGTGTCATAGATGGCCGAGTCACCGTGCGGGTGGAATTGACCCATGGTGTCAGAGACCGGGCGCGCGGATTTCACGTAGCCGCGCTCGGGGCGGTAGCCCGAATCGAACATGGCGTAAAGAATGCGGCGGTGTACCGGCTTTAGGCCATCGCGCACCTCAGGCAGCGCGCGGCCCACAATGACGGACATGGCGTAGTCGATATAGCTCGACTCCATCTCCTCATTAATGTCAATGGGAAAAATCCGATCAAAAAGATCGTCGTTATTGTCACTCATAAGGCCAAATTCTACCTTCTCCGGGCTTTATCGGCTTTATTTGCCGCACCGGTGGTATCACTGTGGTATCACTGGGGCATGGCAATGACATTGCGGCTTACCGCAGAACAAGATCACGCTCTTACCCTCTTGGCCTCCGCGCAAGACACCTCCAAGCACGAGGCGGTGGTGCGTGCCATCGTGGCGGCGGCCTCGCGCACGCTTGCCGATGCCCAAGTGCAAGCCACCGCCCGTGAACTTCTCCCCGGCCGCTCAGACCTAGAGGCCGAAATCCGCAGGGCACGAAAGACCCACGCATGAGCCCCGAACAGTTGTACCTGCTAGCCCAAGAGTTTTGTGCCCGCTTTCAGCTCCGCATCATCAACTATTCCGCCTTGGTAGCCGCTGCCGCTGCCAGCACCGCGCGCCTTGAGGGCATCGCCATTCACGGCAATGAGCAACAGGCCGCAAAGGCCATGGCTGAGGTTTTAGAGAAGGTGCCAGCGTTAAATGCTGGAAATCAGACCTTCGCGCAGTACTGCGCCCGCGTCTATATGGCCACTAAATTCGCGTAAAGTATGGCACCATGTCTCACCTTTCTACCTTGATGCAAGGATCCACCCACACCGAGTTCATCGCCGAGTGCGGGGCTCTCGTTGAAAAAGTCGCCTCCGCCCAATCCGGCATTTCTGGCATGGCCATTAAAGGCGGATTGGCCGCCGCCAAAAAAGCCGATGCCAACGTCGTCCCCAAGGCGCTGGAACGGATCTTGCCGGATGTCCTCGATGCCCTGGATCCGCGGTGGCAGGACTTTGCGGAAAGCGGGAAGGATGATTTCGGCGCCTTCCTTGAACCGCGGCAAGAAGAGGTCAGCGATGAAATTATGAATATCGCAGATAAGCACGTAGAAAAGGTGAACTCCGCCGCACTGCGCAAACCCTATAATTCCCTGCGCGGCAAGGCCACCAAGATCTTAAGCCCGGAAGTTCCTGCATTCGGCCGCGTCGTGCAAAAGCACATGTAAATTAATAGTTTCCACCGGTTTTCCTGCGGTTGAAGGTTTTCTGGGCTGCGGAGTATAAGTGTGGAAGTGACTTATTCCCCGCATCATAAATCGTCGGCATCAGAAGCAAACCGCACCGACTACCCCGCCGGCCAAGACCCCGCCCGCTGGCGGGTTCTTATTATTGTGCTGGTCACGGTGTTTATGTCACTGATTAGCGTGTCCATCGTGAACGTGGCGCTGCCGTCGATTCAGTCTGGGCTTGGTGCCACGGATTCGGATGTGCAATGGGTGCTGTCTGGTTATGCGCTTACCTTCGGCGTGGTCCTCGTCGCCGCAGGGCGCGCCGGCGATCTCGTGGGGCGCGGGGGCATCTTCCTGCTCGGCATCGCCGTCTACACCATCAGCGCCGCCGTGGCGGGTTTCGCGCCGAATGCGCATTCTCTGAATATCGCGCGTTTTGTGCAGGGTGTTGGCGCCGGATTGCTGAACCCTCAGGGAGTGGGAATGATTCAGCAATACTTCCGCGGGGAAGAGCGCGGCCGCGCCTTTGGATACTTTGGTGCCACCGTGGGAATCGCCGTGGCCATCGGCCCGGTCTTAGGCGGCTTCCTCATTAAGATCGGCGGCCCTGACCACGGGTGGCGGCTGACCATGTTGGTCAATGCCCCGATCGGCCTGCTGGCCATCATCCTGGGCCTCATGTGGTTCCCACGCCCGCTGTTTTCCCGCGTCCGCGATGCCGCGGGCAATAAGCTGGGCATCTTCAAGGCGCTGGCCACCCTGGATCCCATCGGCGCGCTCATACTCGGTGCCGCGGTCTGGTGTATCCTCTTTCCCTTCATGGACTCCACGGGGTCCCCGGCCGTGTGGTGGCTGCTTCTGGCAGGTGCCGTGCTTATTGGCGTGTGGGTGCTGTGGGAGCGCCACCACAAGGCCACCGGCCACCCGCCGATGGTGGATCTCAATATCTTTGCCACCTCGAGCTTCCGCAATGGCACCATCATCGCCACGTTGTGGTTTATGGGCATTACCAGCATCTGGGTGCTCGTTGCGTTGTACTTCCAAAATGGCCTGGGCTACTCCGCCCTGGCAGCCGGCTCGGTGGGCATTCCATCCGCGCTTCTCAACTCCATTACCGCTACCATCGCGGGCCGCAAGATTTCGCGCTACGGGCGCATGGTGGTCATCATCGGCATGCTGACCACGATCTTCGGTCTCATCGCCACGGTCGTCTTTATTTGGGGCACCACGCACTGGGGAATAAGCGAATGGTGGCTCATCCTTTCCTTGGCATTTATCGGGCTTGGCCAGGGTGCTGTGGTCTCACCTAACCAAACCCTGACCCTGGCGCAGGTACCAGACAACTACGCCGGTTCCTCCGGCGCGGTCCTGCAAACCGGCCAGCGCATCGGCACCGCCATTGGCTTGGCCGTCATTACCGCCATCGTCTTTGCCATGCTCCAAAGCACCTCCGGAGATTGGCCCGTATCGATCATGACCGGTTTTGGCGTCATCATCGCCGTCTGCTTGGTGTCCTTGAGCTTTGGGTTTGCTGATCAGCGCTCTTCCCGCAGCTAACCTCACCCCATAGTTAGAGCCCACCGTGGAATTATTCAGGGTGGGCTCTAGCTTTTCCCTAGCCACTGCACGCACAGGGCTAGGCCAGCGGTTTAGATATCCAGGAAGCGGACATCCTTCGCGCGGCGGGTAATAAAGGAGCGGCGGGCGGCCACGTCATCACCCATGAGGATGGAAAACAGCTCATCGGCGCGCTGCGCGTCTTCCAAATCCACGCGGCGCAACAGACGCGTGGAGGGATCCAGGGTGGTCTCCCAAAGCTCGGAGGCGTTCATCTCGCCCAAGCCCTTGTAGCGCTGGATGCCGTCATCCTTGTTGATCTTGCGGTTTTGCTCCAGGCCTTCCGCCAGCAGCTTATCGCGCTCGTCATCAGAGAAGGCGTAGCCCGGCGTGCCCTTGGACCACTTCAGCTTGTAGAGCGGCGGGTTAGCTAGGTACACGTGGCCATCCTCAACCAACTGTGGCATAAAGCGGAAGAGCAGGGTCAACAGCAGCGTGGCGATGTGCTGGCCGTCCACGTCGGCATCGGCCATCAGCACGATCTTGTCGTACCGCAGCTTCTTGATATCGAATTCCTCGTGGATGCCAGTGCCCAGTGCGGTGATGATGGCCTGGACCTCGGCGTTCTTTAGGACCTTATCCATGCGGGCCTTTTCCACGTTCAGGATTTTGCCGCGCAGGGGCAAGATGGCCTGGAACATGGAGTCACGGCCGGCCTTCGCGGAACCGCCCGCAGAGTCACCCTCCACGATATAAAGCTCCGAACTCCGCGGATCCTTAGAGCGGCAATCCGCAAGCTTGCCGGGCAGTCCGCCCAAGTCGGTGGCGGACTTGCGGCGCACCATCTCGCGCGCCTTGCGCGCTGCCATGCGGGCATGCGCTGAGGAGACGGCCTTATTGATAATGGCCTTTGCCTCTGCCGGGTTGGCATCAAACCAGTCGTTGACGTACTCGTTGACCGAGCGCTGCACAAAGCCCTTGATCTCGGAGTTGCCCAGCTTGGTCTTGGTCTGGCCCTCGAACTGCGGGTCGCCCACCTTGACCGAAATGACGGCGGCCAAGCCTTCGCGGCAGTCATCGCCGGAAAGGTTGCCGTCCTTGTCCTTGATGAGCTTGTGCTCTTTGGCGTAACGGTTCATCAAGGAGGTGAGAGCCGCGCGGAAGCCCTCTTCGTGCGTGCCGCCCTCGTGGGTATTGATGGTATTGGCAAAGGTGTGCACGGACTGCTTGTAGCCCTGGTTCCACTGCAAGGCCACCTCGACCTCGTGGTCCTCGGCCTTTGCCTCGAAGGACACGATGGTGGGGTGAATTGCGCTCTTGGACTTATTGAGGAATTTTACGTAGTCCGTCAAGCCCTCCGGGTAGTGGAAGGTGATCTTCTTGCGGCGCTTCTTATCGGCCTTGGTGACGTTCTTGGAGTCGGCTTCCTCGTTGAAGGTATCGCCGGCATCTGGCACATCATCAAAGGAGGTCTCATCCGCGCTCGCCTCACCGGATTCCGCATCGGCGATTTCCTCGAGCTCGATCTGCTCTTGGGTCACGCGCTCATCAATAAGCTCGATGGTCAAGCCCTTGTTCAGGAAGGCCATCTCCTGTAGGCGGCGCGCAATGGTGTCGTAATCGAACTCGGTGGTTTCAAAGATCTCCGGATCCGCCCAGAAGCGAATCTTGGTACCGGTGCCGCGGGCGTTACCGCCTTCTACAAGGTCATCCGGAATGGCGTTCTGGAAGTTTTGGTACCAGTGCTTGCCCTCACGCTTGATCTCCGCCTCCACGCGGGTGGACAGGGCATTGACCACGGAAATGCCGACGCCGTGCAAGCCGCCGGAAACGGCATAAGAATCGGAGTCGAATTTACCGCCGGCGTGCAGCTGCGTCATGACCACCTGGACGGTCGGCGCACCGGAGGCGTGCATCTCCACCGGGATACCGCGGCCATTATCGATGACCTCGACGCCCCCGTCTTCCAAAAGCTTGACGGTGACCTTGTCCGCGAAGCCTGCCATGGCCTCATCGACGGAGTTATCGACGATCTCCCAGATAAGGTGGTGCAAACCGCGCGATCCGGTAGAACCGATGTACATACCGGGGCGCTTGCGGACGGCCTCTAGACCTTCCAGGATCGTAATTGATCCAGCATCATATGCGTGTTCTTCAGCCACGGATTCGTGCTCTCCTTTTGGCTATAGCTAATTCTAAGACTTTCACTATTCTACACGCATACCCCCTACTGAATGACACCCCACACCGGCCAGAGGTAGCTATGTGGCGCGCTCTGTGGTTATTTATCTTTTAAAGGGCAGAGCTAACCTGCGCCTATCAGCCACTTATCAGCCGTAGGTATCTTGCGATCCTTGCGGCTTCACCCACTGCCGCCCCTCGTAATTGCGCTGCTGCCGCGGGCCATGGATCCGCAGCTCAGCGATGACATCGGGGCCGAGCCGGTCCGCAATTTTGCGCAGGATTTCCCGCTGCAGGTAGCGCAGTTCCGTGGCCCAAGTGGAGTTATCGCAGGAAATATAGACGATCTTGTCCTTGATTTTTTGCGGCTGCGTATGGGCGGCGATGCGCTCGCCCACCAGGTTTTCCCAATTTCCCATCACCCAGCCGTGCGCTAATTCATGCTCCCAGCCGCGGTGGGAAATCTCCTTTTTAATCTGTGAGCCCAGGCTCGGCACATCGATCTTTCGCCGCGGCCTCCTGCCATCGACACCGGTAGGCCTGCCCACCTGGTAGCCGCGATAGTTCTGCTTGTGGGCATCCTCCAAGGAGGGCACCGGCATCTTCGGCACCGGGCGCGTAAGCTTCGGCGGGTTCTTCGAGGTAGAGCGCACCAACCGGAAGTATTGGGTGACGGGGTCTGTGCGCTGCGTGCCGGTTTCCCCTTCTTCCTCACTCATGCCTCTTCCTCGCTATCCTCTCCTGCGGTTGCTTCCGTGTGCAGGGTGGAAATGCGCCCCTGGTCCGTATCTTCCACTCCTACCCGGTAACGCACGATGGGTTCCAGGTTATCCGGTAAGTCCTCATCCACAGCGGCGGTGATAAGCACCTGTTCTGCCGTGGCGGCCAGGTGAACCAGCTGGGTGCGGCGCTTGGCATCGAGCTCGGCAAAGACGTCATCCAAGATGAGGACCGGATCTGATCCCCCTTCTTCGCGCAGGAGCTCAAACTCCGCCAAGCGCAGGGCGATGGCATAAGACCAGGTTTCGCCGTGGCTGGCAAAACCCTTGGCCGGCTGATCCCCCAGGTGGAGCACGAGATCATCGCGGTGCGGGCCCACCAGAGAGATGCCGCGCTCGATCTCGCGCTGCCGGGCAGTGGCCAGCTCGGTCAGCATGACGGCCTCCAGCACCTCGCGGTCAGAGGTATCAATGGTGGATTTATACTCCACGTGCGCAGGCCGCGACTCCGGTGCGAGGCCGGCATAGGCGGCGGGAATGTGGTCCAAGAGGGCATCGACAAGCGCAAGGCGCGCCGCAATGACCTGTGCGCCTAAGCGCGCGAGCTGGGCATCCCACGTATCCAGCGTGGATAGCGCCGAGGCGCCGTCGCTATCGCCGTAGCCGCGCCGCAAGCTTGCCGATGCCGACTTCAACAACGCATTGCGCTGCTTTAATGCCTTGTCATAATCCGCCTTAACCCCAGCTAAGCGCGGGGTGCGCGAGGCGATGATGCTATCAAGATACGCGCGGCGCCCCGCGGGCTCACCGCGCACCAAGGCCAAATCCTCAGGGGAAAACAGCACCGTTTTCACCACGCCGAGCAATTCGCGCGGGCTGCGCAATCTCGTGCGGTTAATCTGCGCCTGGTTGGCGGCATGGGGCTTTATCAGCAGGTGGGTAGTTAATTCACGCCCCTGATTAACGGCAGTAAGGGACACCCGCGCGCTCTGCGCGCCCTGGCGCACCAGCGGCGAATCATGGGAGACGCGGTGCGAAGACAGGTGGGCGGTATAGCCCACGGCTTCCACGATATTGGTCTTGCCAAAGCCATTGCGGCCCACAAACAGAGTAATCCCCGGGCCCAGCTCAAGCTTTAGTTCGGGCCATGAGCGAAAATCCCGAACATCGAGATCCCGTATAAACATTAACCTGGCAGGCGAACCGGCATTAAGAGGTAGGTGAAGTTGGTCTGCGGCGTGGGGAAATTGCCATCCTCATCCGCCTCCGGCAGCTCCTCTGGCTCCGGGATCATGATGGCCGGGCGGGAAGGCTCCGTGAACCCGAAGACCACGCGATCGGTGTTGATGACCGCCAGGCCGTCCTTCAAATAGCCCGGGTTGAAGGCGATGAGGAATTCATCGCGGCCGTGGAATGCGCACGGCAGGGTCTCGGTGGCATTACCGGCATCGGCGCCGGCGGACAGGGTGACCTGGCCATCGGCAAATTCCATGCGGATCTGCGCATTGCGGTCCGTCAGCAGGGAAACGCGGCGAATGGCCTCTTGCAGCGGAGCCACCTCAACCGAGGCAATATTCGTGTGCGACTTGGGAAGCAAGGGCTGGACATTTGGGAAGTCCGCATCCAGCATGCGCGTGGTGGTTTCGCGGTTATCCGCGTGCAGGCCAAACAGGCCATCGGCGCCGATATTGTCGCCTGACCCCACCGCGATCTCGATGGGAATATTCAAATGCGGATCCAGGCTGCGGCCGGTATCTTGCAGGGTCTTTGCTGGGACCAGGAGCTTTGCTTCAACGTCCTCAGCCGCCGGTTCCCACTCCAGGGTGCGCATGGCCAAGCGGAAGCGGTCCGTAGCCGTCATCTCAATATCTTTGCCGTGGATATCCATGTGCACGCCAGTGAGCATGGGCAAGGTGTCATCCTTACCGGCTGCGGATGCTACCTGCTGGATGGCCTCTGCGAAGAGCTGCGGTTGGATCGTGCCGGTGACCTCAGGCAGGACTGGCAATTGCGGGTAATCATCGAGCGGGATGAGCGGTAGCTCGAAGCGGGAGGACCCACAAGTAACCAAAGCCTTGGAATCTACCTGGGAGATCTCAACTTCCTTATTGGGCAAGGTAGCCACGATATCGGAAAGCAACTTACCGGCAACGGCGATCTGGCCGGGCTCATCCACCATGCCGGCGATGCGCACCTTGGTAGAAACCTCGTAATCAAAGCCGGTGAACTCTAAGCCGTTGTCATCAGCGGTGATGAGCATCGCGCGCAGCACTGGCTGGGTGACCTTGGAAGGCAGGCTGCGGGCAACCCACGCTACGGCGTTGGCAAGGTCATCTTTGGCAACGCGAAATGACACGGCTTCATCCATGGTGCGAAGAGCTCCTCTTTGGCGGGGTAGGAATGTGTAACTTTCAAAAGCTGGCTTCCAACTTACCGCATCCGGTGAACCTTGTAATTTTGCCTCCGCCCGTCCGAGCCAGCGCCGGGCGCTCGGGACCGGGCACAATTCCACACATCCCCTTTCTACTTACAAGATCAGAGAAATAATTTAGTAGTAGTAATAAGCGCTGTGGGATCTGTGATCAACGGGGTAAATGACAAGTTCAGCGCGGCGATCCGGGGTGTGCCAATTCTTGTGATCTTGCTGTGATCAACCGGCCCGGAGTGTGGATAAATTGGCGGGTCATCGTTTTATCCACAGCTTCTAGTAGTTATCCACGGATCTGCACACAGTGCTGATCACAGAGGCGTCTGTGCTGGATAGGGCCTGTGGAATTTAAAAATGTGAGCAAAATCTACAAATTACATCCATGAAATTACACAGGTGTGGATAACTCTGTGGATAGCTGTTTATGCGGTCTTTGCAGGGACATAACCGCTGGTAGTCGGCGGTGAAAGGTGGGGGCATCGGCAAGCGCGGCGCCTGCTTACAAAAATGGCGCCTTCCTGTTATTTAAGGAAGACGCCACCGAGTGGTTCGTTTGATCTAGGCGCGACCGCGATTCTTGATGCGCTGGGTCAGGGACTGAATTTCGTCGTAGGTATTGCGCTTTTCCGTCATCTCTTTGCGGATCTTGCGATCGGCATAGATCACCGTGGTGTGGTCCTTGCCGCCGAATTGCTCGCCAATCTTGGGCAGCGATAGCTCGGTCAATTCGCGGCAGAGGTACATCGCCAGCTGGCGGGCATGAGCCACCGCGCGCTTCTTACCAGCACCGCGCAGGGTTTCTACATCAATATCGAAGTATTCCGCGGTGACCTCCATGATGGAGGCCGCGGTAATTTGCCTGTCAGCAGAATCCGGCGCGAGATCGCGCAATGCAATTTCTGCCATTTCCACGTTGATCGGCTCATTGACCAGGGAGGAGTAGGCGGAGACGCGAATGAGCGCGCCCTCGAGCTCGCGAATGGAAGACTCGAAGCGCGAGGCGATGAGCTCCAGGACGGAGCGATCCACCTCAGTGCCATCGGCGGCGGCCTTCTTCATCAAAATGGCAATGCGGGTTTCCAGATCAGGCGGTTGAATATCCGTAATCAACCCACCCTCAAAGCGGGTGCGCAGGCGATCTTCCAGCGTGGTGAGCTGTTTTGGCGGACGGTCCGAGGACAAAATGATCTGTTTATTGGCCTGGTGCAGCGCATTGAAAGTGTGGAAGAACTCTTCCTGCGTGGATTCCTTGCCCTCTAAGAACTGGATATCATCCACCATCAAAATATCAAGGTTGCGGTAGCGCCGCTTGAAGGATTCCTGGCGGTCATCGCGCAAGGAATTAATATAGTCATTCGTAAATTCTTCCGAGGACACGTATTTCACGCGCAACCCTGGGTGTAGCACCTGTGCGTAGTTGCCGGCGGCATGCAAAAGGTGCGTTTTGCCCAGTCCAGAACCGCCCCAGATAAATAGCGGGTTATAGGCGCGGGCGGGATTTTCCGCCACCGCTACTGCCGCGCCATTGGCAAAACGATTCGAAGAACCGATGACGAAGCTTTCAAAAGTGTGCTTCGGGTTTAGCGAGGTTTCCCGGTTGGGATCGTGCGCCGGGGCCTCGCGCGGAATGCGGGCGGCATTCGCAGATCCGCCAAAATCCGATTGCTGGCGGTTATAGTCCTGCTGGCTGTAGTGCTCCGCCAATTCATCCAGGCTTGCCGGGGCATGGCTGGACCGCCAATTAGGCGGGGTCTGACCTGCGGTGGGGTTGTTATTTCCGCGGGCTGCCGCCGCATCCGTTTGCTGGGGGCGAGAGACGTAATTGTGCGCGGAGGAAGAATCGGCCTGCGCCGGTGGCATGTGCTGCGCCTGCGGGTTGGGTTGGGAGGAAGGGGTCTGCGTGCTTGCCGATGCCCCTCCCGGTGCCGGCCCCGAATTCGACGGGTTAGCCGGCGGTTGTGGCTCCTGTGGGGTAGCCAAGGTGACGGCGAAGGAACACGGGCGACCAAGGTGGCGGGTAAGGGCCTTGGAGATGTATCCGCCGAGTTCATTTTCTACAACTTCTTTGGCGTTGACATTTTCTGCTGCGACAAGCGTGTAGCCTTCCACCATCATGATCGGGCGAACCAACTGCAGGTAGAGGCGTTGCGTATGCGAAAAGCTCGGGACCTCAGAGTTGGGCTGTTCGGATTGCGCGAGCAGATCATCGACGATCGCGCGCCACACAGCTTCTAGGTTCGCTTGTGGTTCAGTCACAACGGGCTACCTTCAATAATTCTCTCGGGGACGGGTGGACAGTAAATAACAAATTCCACGGTGGATTCCACCGCGGTTTTCACAGTGGTTTTTATCGAGTCACCTCGATCTCCACAGAGTTATCCACAGGTGTGGAAGAAATAGTTATTCACAGCTTAGTGCATGGCTGTGGATAACTTGTGATAGCCCACTTTATGGTGTTGTACTGCGAAAACAGTAAAACTCTCAAGTGGTTATTTAGAGTTATCCACAACGGTTAGCTTGCTGTGGAATTCGATTCCTTAGTTCTACCGCCGCGAAGGCGGGTGTGTCTAACGGAGGATTTATACTTAAAATGCAAAATGCTATGGAGGGTTGCGGCGCGAAGGATTAGCCGCAGCATGAGCGCGAAAACTGGCCCTCTAGCTGCAGGAAAAAACACTTATGTAATTTCGGGTGTAACCGGGTGTCGATTTGTTTCCAGCGGTTTAAATCACGTAATCTGGCATGGTCTATTGCAACAGAGAGTTGCGTATGAACAGGACGGCGTCACTTCGCATTGGCTGGGCTACCAAGGCTCGCCGAGCATTTGGATAACAGTGACGCGTCAGGTTCATGGAATCCATTCATCAGTGGATGTGCTGCCGTTTTGCGGCGGCAGTATGTCCACGTACAACTTCAAGGAGAATTGACGTGGCAAAGGGTAAGCGCACGTTCCAGCCGAACAACCGTCGCCGTGCACGTAAGCACGGTTTCCGTACTCGCATGAGCACCCGCTCCGGTCGTGCAATTGTGGCCGCTCGCCGCAAGAAGGGCCGCGCAAAGCTGTCCGCATAAGTCATGCTGCCAGCCCACCACAAGCTCACATCACCGCCGCAATTTCGGCGGACGATGAAGGGCAGTCGCCGGCAGGGCACTCGCACCGTCGTCGTGCATGCGCGCGATACCTTGAGTGCGAATTCCAATGGCACCATGGGCAATCCGGCCGAGATCGCGGCCACTGGGCCGCGATTCGGCCTCATTGTTTCTAAAGCCGTCGGGAATGCAGTGGTACGCCACCGCACCTCCCGGCGGCTTCGCCATGTGTGCATGACGCTCATCCCCAAGCTCCCAGCGGGCGTGGATGTTGTCATCCGTGCGCTACCTGCAAGCGCGACAGCCACCAGTGAGCAATTAGAAAAAGATATTACTAAGGCGCTGCGCAAGCAATGGGATATTTAAATACCCGTGGGGAAGAAATTCCTGCAGCCTCCGGACTGGCCGCGCCGCTGGTTAAAGCGGTTCGTTTCTACCAAAAACATGTCTCGGGCCTTAAGATGGTATCAACCTGTCGGTTCGAACCGACATGCAGTGCTTACGCCTTAGAGGCGTTGTCCAGACATGGCGCGCTTAAAGGTACGGCGATGGCAATGGCTAGGGTGTGCAAATGTGGGCCCTGGCATCCGGGCGGATTCGATCCAGTCCCGGTACCGGTCACCAACAACAACTGAGGATTAAACACTCGTGCTTAATTTCATTTACTGGCCAATTTCGGCCGTTTTATGGTTCTGGCACTGGCTGCTATCCCTCGTAATGGATCCCGCCTGGGGCATTACGTGGATTTTGGCCATCGTGCTGCTGACCTGGACGCTGAAGGCGCTCATGGTCAAGCCCACCGTGAGCCAGATTCGATCTTCGCGCAAGATGCAGGAAATCCAGCCCAAGGTGCAGGAAATCCGCGCGAAGTACGGCAAGGATCAGGCTCGCGCCGCGCAGGAAATGCAGAAGGTCTATAAGGACGCTGGCGTCCGCCCGATGGCCGGCTGCCTTCCGGTCTTGGTGCAGATTCCAATGTTCATTGGTCTTTTCCACGTGCTGCGCTCGTTCGACCGCACGGTGTCTGTAGCCGGCGGCTTTGGACACCCCAGCGGCGAGCCGATGTCCATTGAGGACAATGCCAATACCGCGAACTACATCTTTAAGCCGGAGCTCGTCCAGCAGTTCTTGGACGCCAAGATCTTCGGCGTTCCGCTGGTGACGAACCTGCGCCTGAACTCGCCCTTGGTGGAAGGTGTTACCACCACCACCCAGGCGGCGTTCATCATCGTGCCGATGATTGCCGTGATTGTCGTGTTGATGCACTTCAACGCGCGCATGAGCCTGAACCGCCAGGAAAAGCGCCGCGCCCAGGGCAAGACTTCTGCCCCGCAGGGTCAGAATGCGGAAATGATGCAGCAGCAGATGGCCATGATGTCCAAGATGATGCTGTGGGTCATGCCCGCAATGCTGATCTTCTCCGGCTTCATCTGGCCCATCGGTTTGCTGTTCTACATGCTGTCCAACACCGTGTGGACCTTCTTCCAGACCCGCATCATCTACGGCAAGATGGACCGCGAAGAAGAAGAGGAAGAGGCCGCTAAGATTGAGGCCAAGCGCACTACCGCTCCAAAGCCTGGCGCTCGCAAGAAAGATAACCGCACGAAGAAACAGCGGAAGAACGACAACTAAAAAGCTACTGAGGAGATTCTCATAGTGTCCGAGATGGACCCGTCTGCAGTATTTGGCTCTCGCCTGCCGCTTGCGCAGGAATACCACGATTCGCTCGCTACAGACGGGTCCACTCGTGGTTTTATCGGCCCGCGCGAGGTACCGCGGCTGTGGGAGCGCCACATCTTAAACTGCGCCGTCATTGAACAAGTAATCCCGGAAGGCGCCACGGTTATCGATGTCGGCTCTGGTGCCGGGCTGCCCGGCATTCCGCTGGCCATCGCCCGCCCCGATCTGCACATCACGCTCATTGAGCCGCTGTTAAAGCGCTATAACTACCTCAACGAGGTGACCGAAAAGCTGGGGCTAGATAATGTCACCGTGCTGCGCGGGCGCGCCGAAGAAGGCCCCATTAAGAAGGCAGTGGCCGGCGCGGACGTGGTGACCTCCCGCGCTGTAGCTCCCCTGGGAAAGCTGGCAAAGTGGTCTCTTCCCCTAGTGCGCAAGGGCGGGGAGATGATCGCGCTGAAGGGCTCTTCTGTACACGAAGAATTGGAGCGCGATGCCGCGGATATTAAGAAGGCCGGCGGCGGAAAAGCCGAGGTCACGACCGTTCACGGAACCACGATTATCCGTGTCCCGCGCGTGAACTAAAGTAGACGGCATGACTAATCCGCGCCTTATCACCATTGCTAACCAGAAGGGCGGCGTAGGTAAAACCACCTCCGCCGCTAACTTGGCCGCAGCCCTTGCTACTGAAGGCAAGAAGGTATTGGTCATTGACCTTGACCCCCAGGGAAACGCATCGACCGCCATGGGCGCGGAACATAGCTCAGGAACCGATTCCAGCTATGAATTGCTCTTGGGCGATTGCACTGCGGAAAAGGCCATGCAGGCTTCCCCGCATAATTCCAACCTTTATTGCATCCCCGCCACTATCGATCTTGCCGGCGCGGAAATTGAGATGGTCTCCCTCGTGCGCCGCGAGTTTCGGCTTTACGATGCCCTGCATAAAGGGTTCCTAGAAGAACACGGCTTTGAATACGTCTTTATTGATTGCCCGCCATCTTTGGGCTTGCTGACGATCAATGCCATGACGTGTGCGGAGGAAGTCATCATTCCTATCCAGTGCGAGTACTACGCACTGGAGGGCGTGGGCCAGTTATTGGGCAATATCACGATGATTCGCGAGCATCTCAATGAAGATCTGCATATCTCTGCGGTGCTCCTTACCATGTATGATGCACGTACGCGTTTGGCTGAGGATGTGGCCGATAACGTTCGTGAGCAATTTGGCGCCGTTGTCATGGGTAACGTCATCCCGCGTTCAGTGCGCGTCTCAGAGGCGCCTGGTTACGGGACCACGGTGATTGATTACGCCCCTTCATCCACCGGTGCACGGGCGTACCTCGCGGCGGCTCGCGAGCTGAACAGGCGCGGTGATTATCGCCCGCATCCCACCACGGGAGCGATTGGCGTGAGCCCCGAAATTTATGCGGAATTGGAAGGATAGGATTTCATGGCAGAACAAAAGCAAGGTGGCCTAGGCAAAGGCTTGGCCGCTCTCATCCCGTCCGGCCCCGATGCACCTACCCGCAAGCCACGGCTGGGTGATTCCGCCGCAGATATTATCCTGGGAAATTCCACGGGCAATAGCGAGCGCAAGGCACGCGGTGAGAAGCGCGTGAAGGGCGCTCCCACCATTCAACAAGGCTCTGGGTCCAAGTCCTCCAAGAAGCGGCAAGCTACGCCGGCAGCAATCGGTGCGACCTATCGCGAGATTTCCGTGGGGGAAATCGTCCCCAACCCCAAGCAGCCGCGCACCGTTTTTGATGAGGATGAGCTCAGCGAGCTGGTTCACTCCATCCGCGAGTTCGGCCTCCTGCAGCCGGTCGTTGTCCGCCCCTCCGAGGAGGGCGGATTTGAGCTCATCATGGGTGAGCGCCGTTGGCGCGCCTCCTCCAAGGCTGGTTTGGCCACCATTCCCGCGATCGTGCGCGATACCAAAGATGACAATCTGCTGCGCGATGCCTTGCTGGAAAACATCCACCGCGTCCAGCTCAACCCTTTGGAAGAGGCACACGCCTATCAGCAGCTTTTGGAAGAGTTCGGCGTTACCCAGAACGAACTAGCGGACCGCATTGGCCGCTCCCGCCCGCAGGTGACCAACATGCTTCGCCTGCTGCGGTTGCCAGTGGATGTGCAAAAGCGAGTCGCCGCAGGCACCCTCTCGGCTGGTCACGCCCGCGCTATCTTGGGCCTCGATGACAAGGAAGCGATGGACTACATCGCGGACCGGGTTATTTCGGAGGGCTTATCCGTGCGCGCCACCGAGGAAGCCGTGACGCTATATAAGCGCGACGGGAAGCCTGCGGAGAATAAAAAGAAGTCTCAGGTACCGCAGCCGCAATTTTTCACCGACTCGGCCGAGCGCCTCTCGGATCGCTTCGATACCAAGGTCACCGTGACCATGGGCAAGCGCAAGGGCAAGATGGTCGTAGAATTCGGCGACCAGGAAGATTTCGAGCGCATCATGGCGCTGATGGAGCGGGATAAATAACTGGCTCCTGTGGCAGGTTCCCCAGGTGCCTGCCACTTCCGCAAGGTGAGTGCCCTCCTCTTTAGAGCGAGGGCACTATTTCTTAGAAAAGATGAAGTGGCCCTTGGCTTGTTCTTCCTCGTATTCGGCGCCAAGCGGAATGCCCTTGCGCTCACGCAGGAGTAGGGCCGCAATAAATCCGACGATGCTTGCGGAGACAAGATAGACGGAAACCGCAAAGGTCGTGCCCGTTGCTTCTACCAATGCTGCGGCGATCATCGGGGCGAAGGCACCGCCGAGGACGGAACCGATGGCATAAGTAATCGATACGCCCGAGGCACGGATGGATGCAGGGAAAAGCTCGGTATACATGGCAGATTGCGCACCGTAGGTTAAGCCGAGGCCTACCGTCAGGAAAATGAGGGCGGCATACAGCAATCCTAGGGACGCTGTATTTACCAGCGGGAAAAGGGCCGCTGCGCCGATTGCTTGAATGACAAATCCGATGAGATACGTCGCGCGGCGCCCGATATAATCCGATAACCAGCCGGCGAAAAGGGTAAAGATAAGCCACGTGAAGGCGGATAGGGTGACGGCATTGAGGACATCGCCACGCGCGAGCGAGACCGGGCCCTCGGGGTTGGTGGCGTAATTTTGGATATAGCCACCGGTGGTCATATAGCCCACGGTGCCATTGCCGGCAAAGACTAGGGCCGCGACGAGGACAAGCGGGAAATACCGTTTGAAAAGGATCCCAATGGGGTTTGCCGCCTCGCGTTTCTTATTATCTGAGATCTCCTGAAAAACCGGTGATTCATCTACGCCGACGCGGACGGCGTAACCGATGATCACGAGGACAAAGGAAAGCAAGAACGGCACGCGCCAACCCCACTCAAGGAAGGCATCCCCTGGCGCGATGATGTTCATGATGGACAGCACGCCAGAGGACATCAGCAGGCCGATGGGGACTCCGATCTGTGGTCCAGCGCCGAAGAGGCCGCGCTTATCGTTGGGAGCGTGCTCAACTGCAAGCAGTACCGCGGAACCCCACTCTCCCCCGGCAGAAATGCCTTGAATGATGCGGAGGAAAATCAACAGGATGGGGGCCCAGACACCCGCCGTATCGTAGGTGGGCAGGAGGCCAATCAGCGTGGTCGCGCCACCCATGGCAAAAAGGGTGACCATGAGAACGAGGCGGCGGCCAAGACGGTCACCGAAATGTCCCGCTAGGAACGCGCCAAGGGGCCGAAAAAGGAAGGATAGACCCACGGAGGCGAAGGAGACGATGCTGGCTACCCCGCCTTCTAAGGGGCCGAACATCACTTGGTTGAATACCAGGCCGGCAACCGCGGCATAGAGAAAGTAGTCGTACCATTCAATCGCGGTTCCGATTGTGGTGGCAGCTACCACGCGGCGGGTTTCTTTTGTGGAAATTGGGGCGGAGGTTGAGCTGCCCATAATGGGAATCCATTCACTGTGTAGTAGTCAATAACTGGACTGATATTACACGGTGGCTACGCCACAAAAGAATGCTTGCGCCCCAAACCTAGTGAGGAGGGGCTAAGCCTGCTCCGCCTGAAGCAGCTCGGAGAATTTGTAGGTGCCGGTAATGGCGGTGTCTTGCTCCATGAGGTACATGCGCTTGACGGCGATGACGATTGCTTCTGCAATATCATCACGGCGTTTTGGGTTGGTCAGGATTTTGACGTCCTCAGGGTTGGTGAGATAACCTAAAAAGATCTGTACCACCGGCATCTGCGTCAGACGCAAGAGATCCCAGGTACGGCCATGGTTAGAGCAGTCCTGCAGATCGGTGCGGGCCACGATTTCACGCTGGATGAAGCCGGATAGGGTCTCACCAATGAGTGAGGAGTTTCCGGATTCGGAACCAAAGTAGAACGTGGCGACGCCATGGGCCTTCTCATTGGGATAAGAATCGCACGCCAAAGAGATGACCATATCGGCATCAAAGGCATTGGCCAGCTCGGCACGTGATTGTACGTCCGCATCATCGGTGCGGGGGCGCGAAATAATGGTTTCCATGCCGGCGGCGATCATTCGGCCTTCGATGCGTTGGGTGAGATCCCAGAGGATTTCTTGCTCAGAGATATCACCAAAACGGCCCTTGACGGTGAAGCCGGAGTCCCGGCCGCTCAGCGCAGGGTCAATCACCACGCGCTTTCCCGCCAGCTTCGGCCCGGCATTGCGCACGCGTTCGCGTTCTACAATATTGTGCGCCGAACCGCCGGTGATGCGGCGGCCGAGCAAGCTGAGCGCGCGAATGGTAGCGGGCCCACACACGCCGTCTTCCTGCAGCCCGCAGTTGTGCTGGTATTCGGTGAGCGCGGCGTGGGTAGTGCGGCCAAAATGACCATCGACGCGGTCTTGATAAAACCCAAGCTCTTGCAGTTGCTGCTGCAATTGCGAAATGTCATCGCCCACCAAGGCATTGGTGGGCTCGTAGCTCAATACACGGCTACCCAGGGTATATGAGGCTTGGCGTAACTCGCGCAGGGTGAGATCGTCGATCTCTCCCGTTGGGAGGATGCCGCGCGACTGCTGAAATGCCTTGAGCACTTCAGCGAGATCGGCATCAAAGGTCTTATCAGTCTCGGAGTACTTCTGCTTTTTCCAGGCAGACAGTTCCCCCGTGAAATCTGATAAGAGGCCAAGGCGAGCCAAGGTGGCGCGAGCTTCAGCTACGCGCACACTTGAATCACCAACCCGAAGAACGCGATTCACGCCTTTCACCCCTTCCACGGCCCTAGGACTTTGGACCGCATGGCAGATTTCCTACTCGTTAACTTTAGTAACAAGATTAACAGCTATAACTGCTTTTTCACTTGCGCCACGATGTCATCTTTAGAACGCAGGCCAACGAACTCATCGACCTTCTCGCCATTGTTGAAAATCAATACATTTGGGATGGACATGATTTGGAACATGGCACCGAGGTTTCGTTCTTCATCGACGTTGACCTGGGCGATGGTGACCTCACCGTCGAGCTCATCTGCGACCTCTTCCAAGATCGGAGACAGCTTCTTGCATGGCCCGCACCATTCCGCCCAGAAGTCTACGACGACGGGTTTATCCGACTCGATGACATCAGAACGGAATGTTTCAGTGGTTACCTTTTTGACGTTACTCATACTGGATCTAACGGTTTGCAGCCAAGAATTGTTCCGCATCCATGGCAGCGCGGCAGCCAGATCCCGCGGCGGTGATGGCCTGCTGATAATGATCATCTACCAAGTCACCGCAAGCGAAAACGCCAGGCAGGGAGGTCTTAGTGGAAGGCTGATCAACCTCAACGTAGCCGTTATCGTTCAGCTTTACCTGGCCGTTGAGGAAGGACGAACGCGGATCGTGGCCAATGGCAACGAACATGGCGGTCACATCCAAGGTGGAGGTTTCCCCAGTCTCAACGTCCTTGAGCTCTAGGCCGCCGACCTTGCCGTCATCTTCAAGCACGCGCTCGACAACCTTATTGGTTTCCCACTTAATCTGCTCGTTCTCCTGGGCGCGGTCCAACATGATCTTGGAGGCGCGGAAGTTTTCGGAGCGGTTCACAATGGTGACAGACTCCGCGAACTTGGTCAGGAAGGTAGCTTCCTCCATGGCGGAATCGCCGCCGCCGATGACGGCGATATTGTGTCCCTTGAAGAAGAAGCCATCGCACGTAGCGCAGGTGGAAACACCGCGGCCGGAGAGCTCTTCCTCGCCGGGGATACCAAGGTGGCGCGGTGCGGCGCCGGTGGCGAGGATTACCGTGCGGGCTTCAAATACCTCATCGCCCACGTGGAGCTTTTTAATATCGCCCTCCAACTCAACGGAGTCGACGACTTCCATGCGCAGATCCGCGCCAAAGCGGATTGACTGTGCGCGCATTTCTTCCATGAGCTCTGGGCCCATGATGCCCTTTTGGAAGCCCGGGTAGTTCTCTACTTCGGTGGTGTTCATTAATTCGCCACCGTATTCAAATCCCTCAAATACAATGGGGCTGAGTTCAGCACGAGCGGCATAAAGCGCGGCGGTATAACCGGCAGGTCCGGAACCTACGATGGCAACATCGTGGACGGTCATTGCTAACTCCCTAAAATCACAGTGTCATTTTGCGTAACGTCAAGAGTCTACCCGCCAGATTGCGAATCGTTCATATTGCAAAGGCTCGCCGCAGCGAAATTGATGCAAGAATGATGCGATATCGAGATGTTAACCGATGGCTTCGCGCAAGACCTCCCGCGCGCGTGCGCGGCGAGATTTAACGGTGCCGGGCTTTACGCCTTGGGCGGTGGCAACTTCGTTGACGCGGAACCCGGCGACATCGGTAAGCATGAGTGCCTCGCGCTGGTCTTGCCTTAAAAGCTCCATGGCCTCGCGGACGACGAGCTGCTCGGCAAGGTTTTCGGATGGGTTATGCGCCAGCAGTGGATTGCGATCATCGGCAAAATCATCGCTATCGAGCGAGGCGTTTTCCCTATTAGCCCGGTGATTTAAATAGTCGTAGCCGGTGTTTTTCACTAGGCGGTGCAGCCACGTGCTTAAGGCCGATTCCCGCCGGTAATTATGGAGATTGCAGCTAGCGCGCAAAAAGGCTTCTTGTACGACATCCTGCGCGTCATATTCATTCCTTGTATAACGCCGCGCCACGGTGGTCAGCCGCTTGCGGTGGCGTTCCACGATGGCGGAAAAGGCTTTATTATCCCCCTCGATAAAAGCATCAACTAATTCTTCGTCGCTGTGGTCAGGACTTAATGGCATCTGTAGATTCCCCCCGGATCAACAAGTGTTAAAGCAATTGTGACCCGAGGGGAACTCCGGCGCGAGCCGGCGGCGGTACAGTCTATTGACCCGCCTACTGCTGAGCGCGCACGCGCAGGGTGCGGCGCAGGTGATCGCGGCACTCTAGGAGCACGCGGCGCAGCGCACCCGGCAGCTCCTTGTGCAGGAGATCCGTGGTGGCGGACTCCGCCATGGAAGATTCCGGGTAGAGGCCGCGGATCAGCCGGTTGGCTATCTCAATCGGGTGGTTATCCCAAATATCTTCAACGCGGCGGAAGAACTCCTCGGCGAATTCTTCTTGCAACTCCGCCGAGCGCGGGGCATTAAAGCCGGCCAGCAGGGCATCGACCTCCGCATTGGAATACTCCCCTGGCGTTAGCGCGCTATCGAAGGCTGCCCGCTTGGTCTCCGGCGTGGGGAAGGCGTGGCTAGCGCCTAAGAACTCGGCGGCGCCGGTCAGCGTATTATCCCGCTGCTTTTCTGCTTCCAGTTCAGCCAGTGCGACGGCGTCGCGGGCGGCCAGGGCGCGCAGGATGGACCAGCGAATCTGCGGATCGAGGCGCAGGCCTTCCACCGTGCCAGCAAGCAGGTCACGCAGGCGATCGGTGCCGGAGTCCTTAGGCGTGGCGGCCAGTGCGGCAATGGCGGTGCGGGCCAGAATGAGCTGCGCATCGGAGCCCGGATCCGCGGCGTCGAGCTGTTCCCACAGCGCATCGGCAAAATCGGCGCGCACCTCCTCGCGGCGATCTTCGGCCACATAGTGCTGGATGGCAAAGTGCGCATTGCTGTAGGCGGTGGTCAGCAGCGTGGCATTGGTCTCTGCGGGCGCGTGCTTGGCGACGACCCCCACGTACTCCTCCGCATTCCACTCCCCGTCCCTGGTGAGGTTCCACAGCGAGGTCCAGATGACCGCGCGGCTGAGCCCATCCTGGACCTCGGAGAGGTGGTCGCTGATGGTGGCAAGCGAAACGTCGTCGAAGCGGACCTTGGTGTAGGTGTGGTCGGCATCGTTAAGCAGCAGCAATGCCGGGGCCTTCTCCCCCGCCGCCTCATCCACGATGGTGCGGTGGCCGCCGGCGGGAAGGTCGATGTCGAGCTCGCGGTACTTGTGCAAGGAGGCATCAAAAAGCGCCACGCTCAGGCGGTGCGGGCGGGTCGTATCCTCGGCCTCGGCGCTCACCGCGAGCTCGGTGATCTTGTCATTCTCCGTGTGCAGCTCCGGGGTGAGGGTGTCCGGACCCCAGGTGCGTAGCCACGCCTTTGACCAGGAATCAAGGTCACGGTCAGTGTGCTTTTTCAGGGCAGTGAGCAGGTCATCGAAGGTGGCCGCGGCAAACGCATGCTCCTGGAAGTAATCCCGCGCGCCCGCGTAAAAATTATCGCGGCCCACGTAGTGCACGAGCTGCTTGAGCACTGCCGCGCCCTTGGCATAGGTAATGCCATCGAAGTTCTGGCGTGCGGCATCGACGTCTGGGATCTCGGCTTTGATGGGGTGCGTGGTGGGAAGCTGATCCTGCAGGTAGGCCCAGTTTTTACGCTCGCCAGCGAAGTTGACCCACGCCTCTTCGTAGTCGGTGGCGTGCACGGAGGGATCGGCGCCCATGAACTCGGCAAAGGACTCCTTGAGCCAGAGATCGTCCCACCACTGCGGAGTGACAAGATCGCCGAACCACATGTGGGACATCTCGTGCAGGATGGTATTTGCGCGAGAGGCCTTCTGGCTGCGCGTGGCCTTAGAGCGGAAGATATAGCTTTCCGTAAAGGTCACCAGGCCAGGGTTCTCCATCGCACCGAGGTTATATTCCGGCACGAAGATGGAATCGTACTTACCCCAGGGGTAAGCAAAGCCGAAGTTCTCGTGGAAATAGTCCATGCCCTGCGCGGTAAGCTCCAAGATCTCCTCGTCCAAGTATTCAAACATGGAGGCGCGGGCAAAGGCGCGCAGCTGCGCGGAGTGCTCGCCATCCGGCGAAGTCCAGGTGCGCTCTTGGTACTTATAAGGCCCCGCGGCAAAAGAGGTGAGGTACGTCGAAAGCGGCGGGGTGGGCGCAAAGCGAACCGCGGCATTGTCACCGTGCTCCTCGCGCTCGGTCTCCGGCTGGTTGGAGAGGATTTGCCAGTCCTTCGGCGCGGTCATGGCGACGTGGAACGGCGCCTTGAGGTCGGGCTGCTCAAAGCAAGGGAAGATGCGGCGGGCATCGGAAGGCTCGAGGTGTGAGTACAGATAGGTCGCGTCATCGGCCTGGTCGTGCATGCGGTGCAAACCCTGGCCCGTGCGCGAGTAGCGCGAGGTGCCACTGACCTCAATCGTCAGCTCCTCCCCTACCGGTAGCCCGTGGAGGCGGATAAGGCTGCCATCAAAGTCGATGTCCTGCGCCTGACCGTTAACCGTTACCTGCTCTACCGATTCTCCCAGGTAGTCCAGGAAAAGCTCGGGCTCGATGGTGGTGAGATCGATGCGGCTCGTCGCGCCAAACGTGGGGCTTTCCTTAACTTGAGATAAGTCGAGGTGTAGGTGGTATGCCCGCAGGTCTACTGCTGCAGCGCGCTCTTGGAGCTGCTCGTGCTGGGTTTTATCGCGTTGTGTCGTCATAGTTAGAAACTATAGTTACCGCAGAAGCTGGGCTCAGGAAGATGTGCCCCCCCCTGAATCTGCGACGAGCATTTCAACCGGCGACAATCCACCGAGTATTACTGCCTCTTTGTGGGCCCGATGGATCGATCGTGGCTTGTCCCATTTTTTCAAATGGCGCAGGATATCAGTTATAACCTTTCTGTCGACACCTAATTCCTCGGCCGTCTCCCGCGCGGAGAGTACTTCGCCTGCTTCAAGCTGTGCCAAAATCCAATCTTGCACTGAGGCCGATGAAATTGCTCCTTGTTTATTCAATCCCATAAGTTTCCTCGCGTCACCAGACAGGATCCATTCCCCGGCGTTCCGAAGCCTTTCCAGGTATCCAATAGACGAATACCACTGGAGAATACCTTGGGCTTCTTGCTCGGTGGGGCCCGACCCCCGGAAAGTGGACACATCGGGGGTTAACTATGCGACTTTAGCTAGTATAGCTGAAGTCTCGGCTT
>NZ_JBEHGD010000017.1:0-48363 GCF_040225835.1 Corynebacterium sp. KPL3927 | reverse complement strand
TGGCATGGTGGAAAGGTACCTCACTTCCCCAGCGAGATGCTGGTTTCAAGGTGTCCACCATCTGGGGGTCAGGTCCAAGGAGCCCGAGTTTCCGGCTGGAAACAAGCCATCAACCAAATGGCCGTAGCCTTTCCCGCCCGCTTCGACAAATACCTATAAACCTAGCCCCATACACAAACAACTTGACACGCTCTCGAAGCACACCCCAGTACGCCCCACAGACTGAGCAACACCTAGGTTGCGGCACACCTCCCAGAGCTGCTCGCTGGTAAATTGTGTTCCCCGGTCGGCGTGAAACACCAGCCCGTCAGGAACGTCACCACGCAGCGTATGCGCCATCCGTAGGGCCCGTTCGACCAAACTTGTGTCTTGCACGCTATCCATAGCCCAGCCCAGTACCCTGCGGGAATGACCATCGCGGACCACGCATAAATACAACCAGCCTTCACCGGTGCGCAGATAAGTAATATCTGACATCCACACCCGGTTAAGCTCACCAGCATCAAACATGCGCCGGACTAGGTCAGGAAGACTTGACTTACGCTTGGCTTGGATCGTTGTCACGGGCACAAAAGCACGCGGTGAAATCCCTTCAATTCCCATCAGGCGCATCCGCTTAGCCACAGTCTTACGATTTACACTGATCTGGTAGCGCTCGGCGAGTTCTGCGGTAATCCGCGGAGCACCATAGACCTCATCGGAGTCTTTCCAGATCTGATGAATCTTACGATCAACATCATCGTAAAAAGATGTCCGATCATCTTTACCGGATAAGCGTTGCTGCTGCATATGGGCCCATTTGTAGTATCCAGACCGAGATACCTTCAAAAGGCGTGCCATGCGCTTGATGCTGTAGTTAGCCTTCTCTGGCTGCATTAACTCGAACTTTTCTGATCGCGTTGCTGTGCGGCGAAGAAGGCTGTCGCTTTTGACAAAAACTCATTATCCATCTTGGCTTCTGCCAGCTCACGACGCAGACGAGCATTCTCAGCACGAAGATCAGCCTCACTTAGCCCATCAGAGGATCCTTGGCGTTGACGCTCATTTTTTACCCACCGGCCTAAAAGGCCAGGTGCGACACCAATTTCTTTGGCTACATGAGCAATTGGGCGCTGCGATTCGATTACTAGGTTTGCGGCTTCACGTCGATACTCAGGTGTGTATTTCTGGCGTTGTTGACTCACAATGAACATCCTCTCTTACGGACACAAGATCCGCACTAATCGGGTGTCCACTAAACGAGGGTAACCTCAATTGGTCGAGACATTGGATTGCGACACGAAGGAGATGAAGCGGGCGCCATCAATGAATGTCATGCGCAGGCTAAAAACGGTGGTTTGATCAAGATAAACTGATTGGTAAGGAATTTGTTGTGAAAGAAAGAACGATCATTCCGGGAATACTTTTTGGAATTGTCGTGGGCGTCGCAACCCTTTACGGCGGAGTGGTCCTGTCCACATGGCTTCCAATACCTTTCGTCTTCTATGGGCTACCTCTACCTTCATTGGTGGTGTGGGGTGTATTAGCCATGTCTGTCTACATGTTGAAAAAGGGTCGGCTTAGCGACCGATCATGGCGTGCTTTTGCCTTCACATTCGCTGCGGCTTTCGTCGTATCAGCGTTCTTATGGGTGAGCACCATTTCTGGCTATGGAAACTTCGCATAGCCTATAGATATGGAACCGCTGTAAGGCCAATTACAGTTAGTCCCTCTAGATTGAAGTCTAGAGGGACTAACTGTAACCGCAGAAGAACCTATTTCCACTTAAGTTTCTGCGTATTTTGGAACTGCTAAGGACTCTCTAACGCTTTCCATTCGTTCCAGAGCCATTGCCAGAGTAACCATTAAACTGGACAGAATACCGCGACCATGCTCACGCCGAGGCTAAGCTAGAGCAAGCTGATGTACCAAGTAGACGCATCGACGACGTGTTGCCAAATGAAATGTCCCAGGTTTTGTTCCGTTTGAGTAGATGGGAAAATCTGGAACATGCCAAGAAAATTTGACCAAGATGCAAAGGACCGCGTGGTCCGTCTCGTGGAAGACCGCATCTTGGCGGAAAATATGTCGATGTACCCCGCGTGCCAGGCAGTAGCTGCAAAGTTGGGGGTTTCATGGCACACGGCTTGTCAATGGACTTAAGCCTGCTCGCCGTGCAGGAAGCACCCCAGAACCTGTTCCTGAAGATGTGGCCGCCGAAAACGCGAGGCTACGCCGTAAAAATCAAGAGCTACGCGACACTAATGAGTTGCTGAAGGCTGCGTCAGCTTTTTCGCGTCGGAGCCAGGCCCCAAACGTCGGAAATGATCCGGTTAATCGATAAATACCGGAATCATTTCTCTGTCGAGTTCATCTGCAAGACGTTGAAAAATAACCGGGCTGGTGGGTTCATCACCTCGCGTGGTTATCGCCAGTCCAAAGCCCGTGGGCTAAGCGCTCGTCGCCTTCGTGACGGTTGTTCTAGTTGAACGCATTAGTGCTGTTCATCGGGATAATGACGGTGTCTACGGCGTGCGGAAAATGTGGCACGCGCTTCACCGTGACGGAATAGATATCGGCCGTGAGCAAACCGCCCGGCTGATGCGCCTGGCCGGTGTTTCTGGCACAGGCACAGGCGGATCACCAATCACAACCCGTAAGCCTAACGTGCCGGGTCTGCGCCCAGATTTGGTCGAGCGTGAGTTCAAAGCCCAAGGCCCGAATAAGCTGTGGGTGGCCGACATTACCTACGTGCGCACGAAGAAAGGCTTTGTGTACACCGCGTTTGTCACTGACGTTTACTCCCGACGGATAGTTGGATGGGCATTATCGGACTCGATGCGCACCGAGGCATTACCGCTGCAAGCACTCAACCAAGCGATTGTGAAGTGTCCCAGGATCTGTTCCGTTTAAGTAGAAGAGAAAACCTTGGAAACCTCACCGCGCCAACATTAAATGTTGTCTAGTTCGCGAACCCCACAACTCAACAAATTCGGATATGCGGGCAAAACCCCGCTTCCTCCGTGGATTTTTATCCGAAAGGAAGCGGGGTTGCAATGTGCCCCTGGTGAGACTCGAACTCACACTGGACGGGTTTTGAATCCGTTGCCTCTGCCAATTGGGCTACAGGGGCAATCAAAAGCGAGCGCCTTTGACTGTTGGAAATACTAGCGCAGGGGTTGGCGCAATTCCTAATTGGGGTCCCCGTCCAGTAAAAAGGCCTGCTCAAGGCGGTGAAGTTGGGTGGGGTATCGCCGTGTCCATGGTGTTGCCTAGTATGGGGCAGGTGACTTCCAATAAGACCCGCCTTTTGCTCATTGACGGCCATTCCATGGCATTTCGTGCCTTTTATGCCCTGCCGGTGGAAAACTTTTCTACCTCCGGCGGCCAGCACACCAACGCCGTGTATGGCTTTTTATCCATGCTGTCCAATATTGTCTCTGAGGAAAGGCCGGATGCTATCGCGGTTGCCTTTGACGTTGGCCGGAAGACTTTCCGCACGGAGATGTTCCCGGATTATAAGGCGCAGCGCGAGGCCGCGCCGGAAGAATTTAAGGGCCAAGTAGACATCATTCGCGATACCTTGGAGACCTTGGGTATTACGACGCTCTCGCGCGAAAATTACGAGGCCGACGATATTTTGGCCACCCTTGCCACCCAGGCGCAGGACTACGAGACGCTGATTGTCACTGGCGACCGCGATTATCTGCAGCTGGTTACGGATTCGACCACGGTGCTCTATCCCATGAAGGGAGTATCCACGCTGCACCGGTTTACCCCGGAGGCCGTCGAGGATAAATACGGGCTTACCCCCGTGCAGTATCCCGATTTTGCTGCCTTGCGCGGCGATCCATCCGATAACCTCCCCGGCATTCCCAAGGTGGGAGAAAAGACCGCCACCAAGTGGATAGTCAAGTATGGAGACTTGACTTCCTTGGTAGAGCACGCCGAAGAAATCAATGGCGTGGTGGGAAATAACTTCCGCGAACGCATCGAGCAGGTGCAGATGAACCGGAAGCTTACCCAGATGATTACAGATATGGACTTAGACGTCGGTCCAGATGATCTGGCATTCAGGGAAGCCAAGGTTGCCGATGTTGCTGCGAAGTTCGATGAGCTAGAGTTTGGCACCAACCTGCGCGATCGTGTCTTAGCGGCCATTCCCAACGATGGCGCTGAGGCCGCTGAGCAAGTTGCGGATTCCCCAGATGTCGAGCTCACCATCGATGACGCCTCCCTGAGCGAATGGTTACCTAACCGCGAGCACGTAGCCGTGTATGTGCAAGGTGAGGGTACCCCGGGCCAAAGCGATGCCTCTGCCATCGCTTTTGTGGACCGCAACCACCACGGCTTGCAGGTAGAACTCGGGGAGCTTTCCGCCGATGAGGAAAAGGTCTTGGTCCAGTGGCTAGAATCGCCGGCCCCTAAGTATTTCCACGCCGCGAAGGCCGCGTTCCACATGCTGGCAGGGCGCGGCATTGAGCTCAACGGGCTTGCGCACGATACGGCCTTGGCGGCGTATATCCTGCGCCCAGGCCAGCGCACCTACGAGCTTTCCGATGTCTACCAGCGCCACCTTCAAAAGTCCCTCGGCGCCGCCTCGGAGCAGATGTCGCTGCTCGATAGCTCCTCCCTGGTAGATCAGGCGGCGGCAATCATGGAGCTGGCGGAAAAACTCACCGCGGAACTGCAGGACATCGACTCTTTCGAGCTCTATACCGACCTGGAATTGCCGCTGGTGACCATCTTGGCGCGCATGGAGGCTACGGGCATTGCGGTCGATGTAGACATTTTGGAAACCCAAAAGGATGCCTTTGTGGAGCAGGTCGCGGAACAGGAACGCTCCGCGCGCGAGCTTGCCGGCGATGACAAGCTCAACCTAAATTCTCCTAAGCAGCTGCAAAAGGCGCTTTTTGAGACCTTCGATATGCCCAAGACGAAAAAGACAAAGACGGGCTATTCCACGGCCGCGAAGGAAATCGAGCAGCTGGCAATCAAGCACCCGCACCCGTTCTTGGATCACCTATTGGCCCACCGCGAGTACCAAAAGATGAAGACCACGCTGGAGGGCCTCATCAAGACCGTCCAACCGGATGGCCGCATCCACACCACTTTTAACCAGACGGTGACTTCGACGGGGCGTTTGTCCTCGACGGAGCCCAACCTGCAAAACATCCCGGTGCGCACGGAGGCCGGCCGCCAGATTCGCTCGGCGTTTATCGTGGGAGAGGGATTTGAGCAGCTAATGACCGCGGACTACTCGCAGATTGAAATGCGCGTTATGGCGCACCTTTCTGCCGATCCCGGGTTGATTGAGGCCTACAAGGCCGGGGAGGACCTGCACAATTTCGTTGGTTCTAGGGTCTTTGATGTGCCCGTTGACCAGGTGACCCCTGAGCTGCGCCGCCGGGTAAAGGCCATGTCTTATGGCTTGGTCTACGGTCTGTCCGCATTTGGGCTATCGCAGCAGCTGGGAATCCCTGCTGGTGAAGCCAAGTCGATTATGGAAAGCTACTTCGAGCGCTTTGGCGGTGTGAAGAAGTACCTGGATGATGTCGTGGAGCAAGCCCGCAAGGATGGTTATACGGCCACGCTCTTTGGTCGCCGCCGCTACCTGCCAGAGCTTAACTCCGATAACCGGCTGGCCCGCGAAAACGCGGAGCGCGCTGCGTTGAATGCCCCGATCCAGGGAACGGCCGCGGATATCATCAAGGTCGCGATGAGTCGCGTGGACCGTGCGTTGCGCGACATGAAATCACGTGTTTTGCTCCAGGTCCACGATGAATTGGTGGTGGAGGTCGCCCCCGGCGAGGCCGATCAAGTCCGCGAGATTCTTGAGCGCGAGATGGATTCTGCCATCGAGCTGAACGTGCCACTCGAAGTCTCTGCCGGCGCCGGCACGGATTGGGACGCCGCGGCCCACTAGTTCGATGATGACGCTTAACCGGCGCGAACGCGCCCGCATGCGCTTGGCCGCCCAGGGGCTCACGGCCCAACGCTGGCACACCGCTGCAGAGGCGGTTCGCGCCTTTGGCGTTACGCAAGGCCAGGACCTGCATTCGGTGCGCCGGTCCTTGGCGCTGCGCGCAACGGATGAATCGGATAAGTCCGAGATCGTGCGCGGCTATGCGATGCGCAACACGTTGTTCACCGCCTCCGTCAAGGATATGGGCTGGATAACCGAGCTATGTGCGAAGCCTCGAAAAGGCGATGCAGCGGTACGGGAAGCCGTGCTGCAGCTTATCGATGCCCCATTAACGCGCGCAGAATTGAAAGCACGCGCCGCCCGGGCCTTGCCCGAGCTACCTTTCTGGCACGTGGTACGCATCGCCATGGAAAGCGGGCATGCGTGTTATGCAGGCGAAGAGCAGCTCATTACTCCGGTGGAGTTAGACGGCCTGGAGGCCCTCTTTAACGGCGACTCGGTGGCCGCCACGACGGAATTGATGACGCGCTATTTTCGCACCCATGGTCCGGCGACGCTGCAAGACTTTGCGTGGTGGTCCAAGCTGCCCCAAAAGCTCATTCGTCCCGCAGCGGAGAATTTGCCGGATGACCTCATCCGGATAGGTAGGGAAGGCGAGGAGCTGGTCTCTACAGAGGTGCTGGAGCTGCCAGAGGTGAGAAGGAAGAAATCGGTGCTGCTATTGGGCGCCTTTGATGAATACATTTTGGGGTACCAAGATCGACTTTTTGCCATGTCAGCGGATATGCACCACGCGGTCGTTCCCGGGAACCAGGGCATTTTCCGCCGCGCCATCGTTATTGACGGCCAAGTGCGCGGCATGTGGAATAAGCAGGGGATTGAGGACTGGGGTATTCCCGCCTACGCGTCACGCCGCGTGGAACGGCAGTGGAAAGACTGCTGAGAAGTGCGTGAAGCAGATGAGGATTTTAAAGTAGTTTCATGGAGTTTCTCGGAAAACGTATTACCTGGAAGTCCCATCCCTACGTCTTGCGCTTTTTTGAGACTACGTGGGCAGTCATGGTCGCATACCCGGCGGGACAAATTGCTGAGAGCGGCTTAAAAGAAGCAGTAAGCAGCGATAAATCTTACTTCATTTTCTATGCGGTTATAACTTTTGGGTTTTTCCTTTCTGCTGGCAACGCCGCCAGAGAAGGCGAGAACCCGTGGCGCTACCGAATTCAGGCGGCCGGTGTAATGATTGCGGTAACTGTCATTGCCGTGGCCTTCCCGTATTCGTGGGTATTTGCGCTCATTACTATTGCTGCCGTGGTGTACTACCTCTGGCCGCGCATCGCTGTGGAATCCTCCTGAGGTCGCTTTTCCACTAGGCAACCGGCCAAGAGGTCAAAGGGTGTTTGGCCGATGGCTAAAACCGAAAGGCCTAAAATCGCAAGGATAATGCCGTCGATGTTCCAGCCGGTAAGCGTCAGGGGCGTGAGCAGCAGCCACGAATTGCGCAGGCACGCGGTGACAAACGGCGAGCGGGCCGGGATGATTTCGAGCTGCATCGACCATTTGCCCAGGGAGGTTGACTTCTTCGTTTCCACCCACACGCGGTAGATATAGAAGACCACGGCGAGAGCGACCGCCTCGTAGATCTCTTCGGGGCGGCCGGATAAGGGGGAACCGGCAAGCGCATTAATCAGCCACCGCACCACGGTGACGATGGCGGCCACGAGAAAGGCGTCGATCCACCAAGCCACGGCGCGGCGCAGGAAAATTCCCAGTCTTTCGGCAATCATGTTGTCCACGTTAGCTGTAGGCGCGGCAGATGAAAATCATGCTGCCAGGGAAAATTTCCCCGCGCTGCCTAGACCACTGACCCCAGGCGGTATCTAAGCCTTCGGGCCATTCCGGTTCGATGATGTCCTCGATGAGGAATGGTCCGCGACCTTGGAGCGCGCGGAACCAATCGCTGATGGTGCGGTGAAACTCGGCGTAGGTGAGCGTCCCAGCGGAATCGTGTTCCAGGTAGGCGCGGTCGAAGTAGCTGATTTCTGCGGTAAGGCTGATGGGATCGTCGGGGAAGATCCAGCGCATTGGGTGGGTCACGGAGAAGACGAACCGCCCGCCTGGGCGCACAACACGGGCAACTTCCGCGAGCGCGGCATCGAGATCAGCAAGGAAGGGGAATGCGCCGAACGCAGAAAACGCCACGTCAAAGGAATCGGTGGCGTAGGGCAGTGCCAGTGCATCGGCTTGGATGAGCGCCAACCCGGGATCTGCGTGGGAGAGCATTCCCCGGGAAATATCGCAGCCGGTGACAAAGCGGGCGCGGGCGCTGAGCCACTGGGTACAGGCGGCAGACCCGCAGCCAATTTCGAGGACGGCGGCAGAGGAGACATCGCCAAGCAGCTGCGCATCGGCCTCGTGGAGCATCTCCGGACACCAATAAAAAGAGGAACCAATAAAAAGAGGAAAGGTACTCGGGGTGCTCGGCATGGTAGTTGGCCGCATCACCGTCCCAGTGGGATTGATTGGCGTGAGAAGGCGAAGTCACTGGGGTGGGTTACCTTTCTGTTTGGCGTGCAATATTTGCCGTATAAGCTGGACAGATGTAGGCTCTTACAAGCATGTCTATGCCACGGGTTGTTGCAGGCTATTGTAGGAAAGCTTGGGGCAATCACGCGGCGGGATCGAATGTGGCCTCTATCTCCTGTATTTGTGTAGCGCAGATGGGCTTTTAATTCGAGAGACACGCAGTTGTCCACGAACGATTTCCTACATTTATTCGGAGCATTTTTACAATATGCCATCTTCTACTACCCCTCAGGTTGCGATCAACGATATCGGAACTGCAGAGGACTTCCTCGCAGCTGTAGACGCCACCATCAAGTACTTCAACGATGGTGACATTGTCGGGGGTACCGTCGTCAAGGTTGACCACGACGAGGTACTGCTGGACATCGGATACAAGACCGAAGGCGTTATCCCTTCCCGCGAGCTGTCCATCAAGCACGACGTCAATCCCGACGAGGTCGTCGAGGTCGGCGATGAGGTTGACGCGCTTGTCCTGACCAAGGAGGACAAGGAAGGCCGCCTGATCCTGTCCAAGAAGCGCGCACAGTACGAGCGTGCTTGGGGCGCCATCGAGGAGCTGCAGGCCAAGGAAGAGCCGGTTACCGGTACCGTCATCGAGGTTGTCAAGGGTGGTCTCATCCTGGACATCGGCCTGCGCGGCTTCCTGCCTGCTTCCCTCGTTGAGATGCGTCGCGTCCGCGACCTGGAGCCCTACATTGGCCAGGAGCTGGAAGCTAAGATCATCGAGCTGGACAAGCAGCGCAACAACGTTGTCCTGTCCCGCCGTGCATACCTGGAGCAGACCCAGTCTGAGGTCCGTTCCGAGTTCCTGCACCAGTTGCAGAAGGGTCAGGTCCGCAAGGGCGTTGTCTCTTCCATCGTCAACTTCGGCGCCTTCGTCGATCTTGGCGGCGTCGACGGCCTGGTTCACGTTTCCGAGCTGTCCTGGAAGCACATCGACCACCCATCTGAGGTTGTCACCGTTGGTGACGAGGTAACCGTTGAGGTTCTGGACGTTGATCTGGACCGCGAGCGCGTTTCCCTGTCCCTGAAGGCAACCCAGGAAGACCCATGGCGCGTCTTCGCCCGCACCCACGCTGTGGGCCAGATCGTGCCGGGCAAGGTCACCAAGCTGGTTCCGTTCGGTGCGTTCGTTCGCGTCGAGGAAGGCATCGAGGGCCTGGTTCACATTTCCGAGCTGGCTCAGCGCCACGTCGAGGTTCCGGACCAGGTTGTCACCGTTGGCCAGGAAGTTATGGTCAAGGTCATCGACATCGACCTCGAGCGTCGTCGTATCTCCTTGTCCGTCAAGCAGGCTGACGAGGACTACTCCGAAGAGTTCGATCCGTCCAAGTACGGCATGGCTGACTCCTACGACGAGCAGGGCAACTACGTGTTCCCAGAAGGCTTCGACCCGGACACCAACGAGTGGAAGGAAGGCTTCGACGAGCAGCGTCAGGCTTGGGAGGCACGCTACGCAGAGTCCGAGCGCCGCTTCAACCTGCACACCGCTCAGATCGAGCGCAACCGCGCTGCGGCCGCAGAGGCTGCAGAGTCCGCTGAAGCATCCTCCAACTACTCTTCTGACTCCACCGATGCAGCTCCGGCATCGGAGACTCAGGCAGAGTCCGGCGGATCCTTGGCTTCTGACGAGCAGCTCGCCGCACTGCGCGACAAGCTCGCCGGCAACTAAGACGCCTTTGGAGCTTAGGGTGAGATAGTCCCTAACTCCACGCAGCTGCACTAGCCGCGTCCTTCTCCTTCGGGGAGACAGGACGCGGCTTTGTGAGTTTTATGACAGTATATGCAAACGATTGCCCGGTATTTTTCGTTTGCGGGTTCTTGACCTGCGGCAAAGCAAAGGCGCCTGCAAAAAAGACAACTATCCCCACTTAAGACCACTAAATTGGGCTTTTGTTTGTGTTGCCTCTCACTTATAATCCAAGTGTGACGTAATAGCCAGTTGAGTACTGACTATTGTTTTGTCTTTATGCAAGGAGTATGAAGTGGCATCTGTGAAGGACACTTCCACACACATCATCGATAGCTTGGGCGGCGCCGATAACATCACGTCGCTGACGCACTGTGCGACGCGCCTGCGTTTTCAACTCGCTGATGTGGGAAAGTAGATCAGGAAAAGCTGGAAAGCGATACGGCCGTTCTCGGTTCCGTCACGCAGGGTACCCATGGCTACCAAGTAGTCATGGGTGGCGGCGTGGCCAGCTACTACGGCGAAATCATCAAGGACCCTGGGGTCAATCCGCCGGATGAGGAGGCCTCCTCATCTAAGAAGAACTACGACGGTGTGCGCGGTAAGTACGATTGGATCGACTACTGCTTCGAGTTCCTCTCTGATACCTTCCGCCCGATTCTGTGGGCGCTGCTTGGTGCCTCCCTCATCATCACGCTGCTGGTGCTGGCGGATACCATTGGCATCCAAGACTTCCGCGCGCCGTTGGAAGAACAGCCTGAGGGTTACCGCTTGGCCCACGCGATGTTCCAGTCGGTCTTCTACTTCTTGCCGGTGATGGTGGGTGCTACCGCCGCGCAGAAGCTGGGTGCGAATATGTGGGTCTCGGCCGCCATCCCGGCCGCTTTGCTCACGCCGGAGTTCATGTCCCTGGGTGAACAGGGCGATACCGTCAACGTCTTCGGCCTGCCGCTGGTGATTAACTCTTACGGCTCCCAGGTATTCCCACCGATCTTGGCGGCCATCGGCCTGTTCTGGGTGGAAAAGGGCTTGAAGAAGATCATCCCGAGCGCCGTACACATGGTCTTCGTGCCGTTCTTCTCGCTGCTCATCATGATTCCGGCTACGGCCTTCCTGCTCGGCCCATTCGGCATCGGCGTGGGCAATGGCATCTCTTGGGTACTGTTCCAGATCAATGACTTCTCGCCGTTCATCTTGGCCATTGTCATTCCGCTGCTGTACCCATTCCTGGTGCCCATGGGCCTGCACTGGCCGCTCAACGTGATCATGATTCAGAACATCACCACCTACGGCTACGACTTCATCCAAGGCCCCATGGGTGCGTGGAACTTCGCCTGCTTCGGCGTTACCGGCGCCGTGATGGTCATCTCCATGAAGGAGAAGAACAACTCCATGCGCCAGGTCTCCGTCGGTGCCTTCGCAGCCGGCATGCTCGGCGGTATTTCGGAGCCGTCCCTCTACGGCATCTTGCTCCGCTTCCGCCGCACCTACTACCGCCTGCTGCCGGGTTGTGCCATCGGTGGCGCAGTGATGGGGCTTTTCGATGTCCGCGCTAACGCCTTCGTCTTCACCTCCATCTTGACCACCCCAGCCATGACCCCGCAGGTGGGCTACATCATCGGCATCGCCGTGGCATTCTTCACCTCCTTCTCCCTCACGCTGCTGTTTGGTTACCGCACCGCAGAGGAAAAGCAAGCCGATCTTGAGCGCATCGCCCGCGAAAATAACGAGACTGTGGAAGAGGTTGCTAGCCGCTCCGAGTCCCGCATCATCGGCGGATCCGATGATGAGTCGGACGGTTCCGAGAATGCACAGGCTGCAGGGGTTGCGGCTGCTACCGGAATCGCCACCAAGGAAGCAGAACAGGCAATCATCAAGCTGGACTCTCCTCTGGAGGGCGAGGCCGTGGACCTGTCTGAGGTACCGGATCCCATCTTTGCCGGCGCCAAGCTTGGGCCGGGCGCTGCCGTGAAGCCAACCGGCAATACCGTCTACGCGCCTGCCGATGGTACCGTGCTCACCGTCCAAAAATCCGGCCACGCGATCGGTCTGAACCTGGATAACGGCGTACAGCTGCTCATCCACGTTGGCCTGGATACCGTGGAACTCGGCGGAGAGGGATTTGATGTCCACGTGGAAAAGAAGCAGCGCGTTTCTGCTGGCGATAAGCTCATCACCTTTGACGCAGACTTCATCAAGTCCAAGGACTACAACCTGATTACCCCGGTTGTTGTCACCAACGCCAAGAAATTTGGTTCCGTGAGCGGCGCTACCGGCGCTGTCACCCCAAGCGATGAACTCTTGCAGGTTCATCCAAAGCCGGAAGAAGAACTCGAGTCCTAATAGGCACTCTTAAATTCCGTACCAAGGAGCCCAGGTAGTCGTGCCGGGCTCCTTTTCGCGTACCCTGGTACCTTATGAAGCTAATCGGATTAACCGGGGGAATTGGCAGCGGGAAATCTACGGTAGCGAAGCTGTGCGCCCAGCGCGGCTGGCGGGTGGTGGACGCAGATCGCATAGCGAGGGACATCGTCAAGCCTGGCCAACCGGCATTGGCCGAGCTAGCGGAGAAATTCGGCGAGGATATCCTGCAGGAAGACGGCAGCCTCGACCGCAAGGAACTCGCTCGCCGGGCCTTCGTGGACAAGGAGCATACCGAGCTCCTCAATTCGATTACGCACCCGCGCATCCAGGAAGAGACCCAGCGGCAATTTGCCGCCGCGCGCGAAGAGGGCGTTGATTTTACGGTCTATGACATGCCGCTGCTGGTGGATAATGGGCTCGACGGGGATATGGATTTTGTGATCGTCGTGGACGTGGACCCAGAAGAGCGGGTGCGGCGCCTCGTGGATTTCCGCGGACTCGATGAGGAAGACGCGCGCAAAAGGATTAACGCCCAGATTTCTGATGAGAAGCGGCTCGCGGCAGCAAGCCATGTCATAGACAATAACGGCACGCAGGAACAACTGGCCGAGCACGCAGTGGCGGTCTGCGATGAGATCGAGGCGGCGTCTTCTTAGTCTTAACCTTTTTGGTAGGTAGCGTTAACGCATTTTCCTATTAATGTTTGCTTTTGGCCCCTACACTACTTGAGCGTGGGAACTTGGGGCACTGGACCATTCGATAATCACGCGGCGCGAGACGTACTCGATAGCCTGCGGGATGGTTCTTTTGATCTCCGGCACTTTCAGCGATCGTGCGGCACGGGGGTGCTCGATTCCGATGAAGCCGAAGCGGTCATAGCATTAGGTGCACTGACGAAGTTGCCGGCCGATGGCCTGCCGGACGGCCTAGCCTCACGGGATTTAGCGTCCCTGAATACCCCGCAATCCAAGGCGTGGCTGCGCCGGCGCATTAACCAAGCCATGTGCTCTGATTCCTCGTCGGTCTACGCGCTTTGGGAACCGACAGGGGAGCTTGAGCAGTGGTTGCATACCGCCCAGGCCGCGCTGCCGTGAAATGGCTAGCAGGAGCGTACAAGCAGTAGAATAGCGGGCATGGCTTTTGCTGCTGAACATCCCCTTATTCCAAACTCTGAACACCGCGTCGTCGGCGAGGTAGAACGCACCCCCGGCAAATTTCAGGTGGTTTCTGATTATGAACCCGCCGGTGACCAGCCTGCCGCCATCAAGGAACTTGATGAGCGCCTAAACCGCGACGAGCGCGATGTTGTGCTCATGGGTGCCACCGGTACGGGTAAATCCGCGACGGCCGCGTGGCTGATTGAAAAGCAGCAGCGACCCACGCTTGTCATGGCGCCCAATAAGACCTTGGCCGCACAGCTGGCCAATGAGCTGCGCCAATTATTGCCCAATAACGCGGTGGAATACTTCGTCTCCTATTACGACTACTACCAGCCGGAAGCCTATATCGCGCAGACCGATACCTATATTGAAAAAGACTCCTCCATTAATGAGGACGTCGAGCGCCTGCGCCACTCGGCCACCTCTGGATTGCTCTCGCGGCGCGATGTCGTGGTGGTCTCCTCGGTCTCGTGCATTTACGGCCTGGGCACTCCGCAATCCTATTTGGATCGCTCGGTGATTATCGCCGTCGACGAGGAGCTCGACAGGGACCGTTTCCTCTGGCTCTTGGTGGATATCCAATATGAGCGCAACGATGTGGGCTTTACCCGCGGTACCTTCCGCGTCAAGGGTGATACGGTCGATATCATTCCGGCATATGAGGAACGCGCGGTGCGCATCGAGTTCTTCGGCGATGATATTGATTCGCTGTACTATATCCACCCGGTAACCGGTGACGTTATCGAGCAAGTCGATGAAGTGCGCATTTTCCCCGCCACGCACTACGTGGCCGGCCCAGAGCGCATGGAAAAGGCCGTGGCCGATATCAAGGAAGAGTTGGCTGAGCGCCTCGAGGATCTAGAAAACCGCGGCAAGCTCTTAGAAGCGCAGCGGCTGCGCATGCGCACGGAATATGACCTAGAGATGATCGAGCAGGTGGGATTCTGTTCCGGCATTGAGAACTACTCCCGCCACGTGGATGGCCGCCCGGCGGGGTCCGCGCCAGCCACGCTCTTGGACTATTTCCCAGAGGATTTTCTTACCATCATCGATGAGTCCCACGTGACCGTGCCACAGATCGGTGGCATGTACGAAGGCGATATGTCGCGCAAGCGAAACCTGGTGGAGTTTGGCTTCCGCCTGCCCTCCGCGGTGGACAACCGGCCACTGACCTTTGACGAATTTGAAGAGCGCGTTGGTCAAACCGTTTATATGTCGGCTACCCCTGGCGATTTCGAAATGACCTCCTCCGGCGGCGAGTTTGTCGAGCAGGTCATTCGCCCGACTGGTCTGGTCGATCCCAAGGTGACGGTGAAGCCCACCAAGGGCCAGATTGATGATCTCATTGATGAGGTCCGCGGCCGCATCGCCGTGAAGGAGCGCGTATTGGTCACCACCTTGACCAAGCGCATGGCAGAAGACCTGACGGATTACCTCTTGGAGCAGGGGATTAAGGTCCGCTACCTGCACTCGGATATCGATACGCTGCAGCGCGTGGAACTCCTGCGCCAATTGCGCCAAGGTGAATACGACGTGCTTGTAGGCATTAACCTCTTGCGTGAGGGCTTGGACTTGCCTGAGGTCTCGCTCGTGGCCATCCTTGATGCGGATAAGGAAGGCTTCTTGCGCTCGACAACATCGCTCATCCAGACCATTGGCCGCGCCGCGCGTAACGTATCGGGCGAGGTCATCATGTATGCGGATAAAATCACCGACTCGATGCAAGAAGCCATCGATGAAACGGAGCGCCGCCGCGAGAAGCAGATTGCCTATAACAAGGAACACGGCGTGGATCCGCAGCCCCTGCGCAAGAAGATCGCCGATATCTTGGATCAGGTCTATGAAAACAACGGGGAAGAGGCGCCGGAGTCGGATCCCTCGGCTGTGGTGGAAAAGCGCGATGTCTCCAGCATGGCCACCGATGAGGTTGAGGCGCTCATCAATGACCTGCAGGCACAGATGGGCGCTGCCGCGCGCGAGTTGAAATTCGAGCTAGCCGGCCGGCTGCGCGATGAGATTGCTGATTTGAAGAAGGAGCTGCGCGGCCTAAAGGAAGCCGGAATCTAGCGGCGTGCGCGGCATCCCGGTACCTCTCTCCCCCTAAAAGTGCGCACTACTGCAACGATCGGCTTATTGGTTCGGCGTCCTGACTATACTGGGGGCGACTTAATCAGCCGGTTCAATGTGCCGACCTAGTAATTCACCAGCAAGGAGAATCATGCTTACGTATCACACCATCGCCGTCGGTACCGATGGCTCCGAAACTTCCCTGCGCGCCGTGCGCTCGGCTGCATCCATGGCGCGGGCATACGATGCCAAGCTCATCATCGTCTCCGCAGCCTATAACCATTCTGGCTCCATGCTCGGTGCCCCCAGCGGTGAGGGCTCCAGGCTACCGGTGGTCAGCGAAGAAATGGCCGATACCTACCTCACGAATGCGCAGCGGATTGCCGAGTCCGAAGGGGCGGAAAACATTGAAGTGGTCACCACCCCCGGTGACCCCGTCAACGCCTTAATCGAGGTCACGGAGAAATACGACGTTGAGCTCTTGGTCGTGGGCAATCGCGGCGTTAATTCCGTGCGCGGGCGCGTTTTTGGCTCGGTGCCGACGGAACTTACCCATAAATCCAAGGTGGATGTCGTGGTGGTTAATACGAGTGAAAAACGTTAATCACTTTTCATTGTTAGACTTGCAGTAACGCCAAGTTGGCACACTAGAATAGTTAGGGTACACACCCACAAAGAAAGGTCATCATGAGCGACTACAGCACGATTGTTGTCGGTACTGACGGTTCCAAGTCCTCCCTCCTCGCCGTGGAGCGAGCAGCCAAGATTGCCGCTGCATTCGATGCCACGCTGATCATCGGTTGTGCTTACTACGAGAATCAAGAGCAGGCTTCGAAGACCTTGCGTCAGGATTCCGTCACTATTCTTGGTGATGAGAAAGCCGAAGCCAACCTGCAGGCAGGCAAGGAAGAAGCGGAAAAGCACGGGGTTTCCAAGGTAGAAACCGCCGTCCGCCCTGGCACGCCGGTGCAAGCCCTGATGTCCATTGTCAATGACAATGATGCAGACCTGCTCATCGTGGGTAACCGCGGGATTAATTCCCTGACCGGTCGTCTACTCGGCTCTGTGCCAGCGGATGTGGCGCGTCAGTCCGATTGTGACGTCATGATTGTTCACACCGTTAATTAATCTAGGCCTTCGCCTGACCGGCTTTCGCCTTACCCACCGCAGCGAGTCCTTCACTGGAGCCGCGCGGTGGGTTTTGTGATCCCAGTGGGCTAGAGCACGCCGGACGTATCTCCCACTAGGGTCAGCGTTTGCGTGGCCCGGGTGATGCAGACGTACAGGTTCTGCAGCCCCTGCGGGGAGGCATCGACAATCTCGCGCGGGTTAAGCACGATAACGTGGTCGAACTCGAGGCCCTTGACTGCTTCGGCGTTCGTAGCATCAATGACCGCGGTCAGGCGGCCATCGTCTTCGGTGACAACGCCGGGGGTGAAGTCGGCATCGGCAAGCCGGCGCACCGGCACGCCGTCGCGAATGGCTATGGCCGGGGTGGCTTCCGGATCGATGGAGGCCAACAGGCCATTGGCAAGCTCGGTAATGGGCTCGGGCGTGCGGTAATTGACGGTAAGGAGGTGGTGGCGGAAGCGCTGGGCGATGAACGGCTCCAAGGCCTCGCCCCAGTCATCCACGCCGGCAGGAGAGCCTGTCTGCGAGGTATCGCCAACCAACGTCATCCACCGGGACGGGCAGCGGCGGAAGAGCATCCGCCATTCCATCGGGGTAAGTTCCTGCGCCTCGTCCACGATGATATGGCCAAACGCCCACGTGTGATCCTCCCGCGCGCGCTGCGCGGTGGTGCGCGTATCCCGTACCTCTTGACGCTGCGCTAGGGTCTCCGCGTCGATGACGTCGTGCGCCGAAAGAATCTCCGCTTCAAACATGTCATCATCGTTATCGGTGGATTCGGAGGAGGATAGGATATCCAGCGCATCTTCTGCATCCGCGATCTGTTCGCGCCACTCGGCATCCTTGGCTGCCTTCTTCTCCTCAGGATTGGGCAAGCCGATGAGGACGGCCAACTCATCCAAAAGCGCGGCATCGGAATCGGTCCAGGCGTAGCCGTCTGCGCGGTACAAGGCGGCTTGGGTCTCCTCATCGTAGCCACGGGCAGCCGAGGCAATGTGTTCGCGGGAAGACAATAAAGCGGCGAGTACCTCAGAGGGATCGAGCTCGGGCCAAAAATCATCGATGCATCCCACCACGGACTCATCAACGGCAAGATCATCGTGGAATTGGTCCACATCCGCGCGGCTTAGGAGGTTTTCCCCGCCCAGGGGATCCGTGCCCACCTTGGTGGCCATCTCTTGGGCGAGATCCTCCACGAAGTGCTCGATGAATGCCTCGCGCGCCTGATTATGCGGCTTGCGTGAGCGGCGAGCGCGGGTGCGCGCCCTCTTCACCATGGACGGCGTGATGGTCAGGGTCAGGCCATCTACGGTGATGTCCTGGGGCTCACTTGGCACCTGCTGATAATCCTTGACGGCGGCGCTCAGGATTTCCGCCATGGCCGCGCTGCCCTTAATTTCGCGGCCCACAAGCCCCTCGGTATGGGTGGGAGTGATGCCGGGGAATAGCCCACCAATGGTGGAGAGCACGACGCCGGTCTCGCCGAGCTCGGGCAGCACGCGGGAAATATAGTCCAAAAAGTTGGTATTGGGTCCAACGATGAGTACACCGGTGGAAGATAGCTGCTCGCGGTGGGTGTAGAGCAGGTAGGCAACGCGGTGTAGCGCGACGGCAGTTTTACCGGTGCCGGGACCGCCTTCTACGACCATGACGCCGCGGGTATTATCCCGGATGATTTCGTCCTGCTCGCGCTGGATGGTTTCCACGATGGACGTCATGTGTCCCGTGCGGGCGCGTTGCATGGCAAAATACAGGGCGGACTCGCTCGCCACGCCCGCCTCTTCCTCGCGCACGCCTGGGCCGTTTAATGCCTCATCATTGACATCAGTGACCGTGCGGCCGGACATGCGGATCTGGCGGCGCGTGTGTACGCCTTCAGGTTGTGCGGTGGTGGCGAGGTAAAAGGGGCGGGCCATGGGCGCGCGCCAATCCAGCAGGAGGGTGCGATAGTTTTCTTCGCGCGCATCCAAACCCATGCGGCCGATATAGCGGCGGTCCAGTCCTTCTTCAGTTGGGTTATCACCGGGAGCATCGATATCGATACGGCCAAAGACGAGCCCCATTTGTGCGACGTTGAGGCGGTCCAACTTGGCCTGGAGGCCGTGGTATTCCGTTTCGCGGCGCACTAAGGCATCGGCATCGGGGGTCGCCGGATCGACCTCGGCTTGGACCTCATTCAGGCGCGCGTTTGCCGCGGCTACCTCGTCATCGAGGCGGTCAAAGAGGCCATCGACATAGTTCTGCTCGGCTTCGATGGCTGAAATTCCAGCGTTTTCCGCGCGGCTAGATGAAGTTGCATCAGCGGGAGAATGATTGGCTGGAGAATTCTTCGGTGCAGAGTTCACAAGACTCCTCAGAATGAAACACGAAAATATGGGTGGGCGCGCATCCGCGTGCCGCGTAGGGGAGGTTCGAGTTTAGACCTTGCCGTGACAAAGAACAACGGCCCAGCGTAGGGCTGGGCCGTGTGCGAGGGTTAAGGCGAATTACTTAGCGCGCTTTTCAATCTTCTTGATAGCGGCTTCGATCTTCTTATTAGCCTTCTTCTGCAGCTTATCTGCCTGCTTGGAAGCCTTCTTAGCAGCGCGCTTGGAGTCTGCTTTGTCGAGCTTCGAGGCTGCGTCATCGGCACGCTTTTGTGCCTTGTTCGCAGCCTTGACGGCACCCTTGCGGGCGGTCTTAGTGTTGGACTCAGCGGACTTCAGCCATTCCTGCTTGTTGTCGCCAACGTAAGACTTGGCGCTATCTACGGAGTCCTCGATGAATGACTTCGCATTGTCCAAGAAGCCGCGGCCGGAATCCTGCCAGTCTTCCTTGTTGTCATCGACGTAGTCCTTGGCGTCATCAACATAGGACTTTGCGGTATCCAGCAGGCCGCGACCGGTGGACTGCCAGTCATCCTTGTTGTCATCCACGTAGGCCTGCGCCTTCTGAGAGGTTTCGTTGAACCAGTCGCCGGCCTTGTTGGACAGCTCGTTGGCGCGAGCGGAAAGCTCCTCGCGCTTTTCCTGGGACTCAGACTTGGTGGGCAGCGCCTGCTGAATCTTCTTATTGGTGCGCTCACCGGCCTTCTGTGCGCGCCAGCGCAGGGACGGCTTGCCCTCTGTGTCCTGGGTGGTGATAAAGAGCGCGCCGAGCAGGGCGGTATTGGTAATGAAGCCGTTGCGACGGTCTTCCTTGTCCTTCTTATTATCTGCGGCCCAGAAGTTATTCTTGCCCACCAAGTTGGGCAGGGTAGCGGCAGCCAGCACGGCTGCGGAGGTGCGTGGTGCCTTGCCCAGAGCCAAGGTGGTACCTGCACCGATCTTTGCGCCGCCGAGGGCGCGGGTAGCTAGTTCCGGATCGTTGGGAATCAGGTTCTTGTAACCGGAGGGGACGAACTTGCGCAGGGTCTTGAGGAAGCCTTCGGTTTCCTTGGTGTGCTCCGAGGCATTGCGCAGGTCGTCTACACCTTCCCATACAAATACCGATGCCAGCATGGGGCGGGCAAACTTGCGAATCATAGTCCTTTAAGCTCCTTAGCTCGTTGTTCTAGACCAATCGTGTGATTGACCATTATACGCTGAAATAGCCGCCTAGATCACCAACGGCGCTCCCACCAATCACCCAACTTGGGGCGTTCTTCCCCCAAGGTGGTGGGCTTGCCATGACCCGGGCGGATGATGGCGTTATCTGGGAACTCTTCGAAGACACGCTTGGTGACGTCCTTATATAGCCGCACAAAGTCGCCTTCAGAGGTCGTTCGGCCCAATCCACCGGGGAATACGGAATCTCCCACAAAGAGGTTGGTGACACCGTCAACGGTGGCCACAAGCGCGACGCCGCCGGGGGTATGGCCACGCAGGATGATGATCGGCAATTTCATGCCGGCAAAGTCGATGGAATCGCCCTCGCGCAGCTCAACGTCCACGTCTTCTGGAATGGCGGGCGAATCTATAAAGGAGGCGTAGTGTTTTGCGTTGGTTGCCTCCAAAACCTCGCCGAGAGCCCGCACGTGATCCCAGTGGCGATGCGTGGTGAGAACGGCGGTGATATCAACGCCGGCCTCGCGCGCCATGTCGAGGATGGCGGGGGCGTCATCGGCGGCATCGACAAGCAAGCCTTGATCGCCGGCGGTGAGCAGGTAACAGTTATTGTCCATCTCCGAAACGGAGATTTGGTGAAGATGTAGCTCGTTAGTCATACATTCCAGCTTACGGGTACATTCAAGGGGAGATTAAAATCTATGATGTGGAGGCTGGAGCGCAGTGGCAGAACGATTGATTGTGCGAGGCGCACGGGAACACAATCTCAAGGGCGTGGATATCGATATTCCGCGCGATAAAATGGTGGTTTTTACTGGGCTTTCGGGTTCCGGTAAGTCCTCGCTGGCCTTCGATACCATCTTTGCGGAGGGCCAACGCCGCTACGTGGAATCGTTGAGCTCTTATGCCCGGATGTTTTTGGGCCAGATGGATAAACCCAACGTGGAATACATCGGTGGCTTATCGCCGGCGGTGTCCATCGATCAGAAATCCACGAACCATAACCCGCGCTCTACCGTGGGCACGATTACGGAGATCTACGACTACCTCCGCTTGCTCTTCTCGCGCGCCGGCACGCCGCACTGCCCCAAGTGCGATGCCGTCATCGAGCGTCAGACGCCGCAGCAGATCGTCGATTCCGTGCTGGAGCAGGAAGAAAAGCTGAAGTTTCAGGTGCTTGCCCCGGTAGCGCGCAAGCGCAAGGGCGAGTTTGTTGACCTCTTCCAAGACCTTTCGGCACAGGGCTACTCCCGCGTGCGCGTGGATGGAGAGACCCACCAGTTAAGTGATCCGCCAAAGCTGAAGAAGCAGGTTAAGCACACCATCGAGGTGGTGGTGGACCGGTTGCAGGTCAAAGCCTCCCAGAAGCAACGCCTGACCGATTCCGTGGAAACGGCTTTGCGGCTTGCCGATGGCCTCGTCACCATCGAGTTCGTTGATAAAGAGGAACTCACGCATACTTATTCTGAAAAGGCGGCCTGCCCCAATGGCCATGCACTTACCATCGAGGAGTACGAGCCGCGCGCGTTTTCCTTTAACGCCCCCTTTGGCGCCTGCCCGGTCTGCGATGGCTTGGGCACTAAGCTCGAAGTGGACGTGGATCTGCTCATTCCGGATCCGGATGCCCCGGCCGTTGATGCCGTGCAGCCGTGGCATTCCAGCCCGAACTCCCGGTACTTCGTCAAACTCGTGGAAGGTTTGGGCAAAGCCATGGGCTTTGATCCGCAGACCCCCGTCAGCGAGCTGACGAAGGAGCAACGCGATGCGTTGATTTACGGCACCGAAACCGAGGTGCGAGTGCGATATAAGAACCGCTATGGTCGCCAGCGCAATTGGACCGCGCCCTTTGAGGGTGCTGTTGGTTTCCTGCACCGCAAATTGGATACCACGGATTCGCAGTCCCAAAAGGATCGTCTACTGCAATACACCCGCCGGGTGCCGTGTAGCACGTGTAAGGGAACGCGCCTGAAGCCGGAAATCCTCGCTGTGCGCTTGGCGTCGACCTCACATGGTGAACAGTCCATCGCGGGGCTCAGCGCCCTGTCCATCGAGGATGCCTCAGAGTTTTTGGATTCGCTGGTCTTGGGTCACCGCGAGGAAATTATCGCGGGAGCGGTGCTGAAGGAAACCCAGGCCCGCCTGCGCTTCTTATTGGATGTGGGCCTTAACTACCTTGCCCTGGACCGCGGCGCCTCGACCCTGTCTGGCGGCGAGGCCCAGCGCATTCGCTTGGCCACGCAGATTGGATCCGGGCTGGCAGGCGTTTTGTACGTCTTGGACGAGCCGTCCATCGGTTTGCACCAGCGCGATAATCACCGCCTGATCTCAACTCTGCAGCGCCTGCGCGATATTGGCAATACGCTCATCGTGGTCGAACACGATGAGGACACCATTCGCTCGTCCGATTGGCTCGTGGATGTGGGCCCGCGCGCCGGCGAGTACGGCGGTGAAGTGGTCTACCAGGGCGAGCCCGCCGGCGTGGAGCAGGTAAAGGAGTCTCTAACGGGGCAGTACCTATCCGGTTCCAAGGTCCTGGCCGTTCCGGATCACCGCCGCGAGATCGATAAGGACCGCACCCTGAAGGTGGTCGGCGCCCGGGAAAATAACCTCAAGGGAATCAACGTCGAGATTCCGCTCGGCGTGCTGGTGTGCATTACCGGTGTATCCGGCTCCGGCAAGTCCACCGTGGTCAATGAAATCCTGGCCAAGACCTTGGCCAATAACTTGAACCGCGCCCGGCAGGTTCCTGGGCGCGCCAAGCGCGTGGAGGGCATTGAGCACCTGGATAAATTGGTGCAGGTGGATCAGAGCCCGATTGGCCGTACCCCGCGGTCCAATCCGGCGACCTATACCGGCGTCTTTGATAAGATTCGCAACCTTTTTGCGGAGACCCAAGAAGCAAAGGTGCGAGGCTACAAGGCCGGCCGTTTTTCCTTCAACGTCAAAGGCGGCCGCTGCGAGGCCTGCCAGGGCGATGGCACCATCAAGATTGAGATGAACTTCTTGCCGGATGTCTATGTCCCGTGTGAGGTCTGCGAGGGTGCGCGCTATAACCGCGAGACCCTGGAGGTCCACTACAAGGGCAAAAACATCGCGGAAGTGCTGGACATGCCCATCTCAGAGGCAGCGGACTTCTTCGAGCCCATTACCTCCATCCACCGCTACTTGGCCACGCTTGTCGATGTCGGCCTGGGCTACGTTCGCCTCGGCCAAGCCGCCACCACGTTGTCCGGCGGTGAGGCTCAGCGCGTGAAGCTCGCTTCGGAGCTGCAAAAGCGCACCAATGGCCGCACCATCTATATCCTGGATGAGCCGACGACTGGTCTGCACTTTGAGGATATTCGCCGGTTAATGCTGGTGATTCAAGGGTTGGTAGATAAGGGCAATTCCGTGCTCATCATTGAGCACAACCTCGATGTCATCAAGGCTGCAGACTGGATTGTGGATATGGGTCCAGAAGGCGGTGCCGGTGGCGGTACCGTGGTTGCGCAGGGTACCCCGGAGAAGGTCGCGCAAGTGGAGGGTTCCTATACCGGCGGCTACCTCAAGGAAATGCTGCCTTAAAAACTAAGGGGATAGTTTCTGTGAAAAATTGTCCCCTTTCTAAAAGATGGGCTAGTCTGTGAGGAATGAATCTGCGGCGGAGAATGGGAGCGATACTGGCGACGGTATCGCTTGCTGCAGTGGCGGCGTGCTCGTCGCCGGAACAGGCGCCGGATACGGCGGCGGGGGAAGGGGCATCGGCAAGCGCTAGCGATAATGCCGATGCCGCAATCGCCAAAGATCTAGACCGCGCCATTGCGGCAGTGTCCAAGGACTATGACGCTAAGGTTGGCGTGGCCATCTCCGCCGGTGAAGAAAAAATTTCTGCGGGCGACAAAGGCGAAGGCCCAGCATGGTCCACCATCAAAGTGCCCATCGCGATTACGGCCCTGCAGGACGGCGCCGATCCATCCTTGGTGGATTTGGCCATCAAGGAATCCGATAATGATGCCGCCTACGCATTGTGGTCGCAAGTGCAGTGGGAAGAAGGTGTGGCCTCGGAGGCGGTGGAAAAACTCTTGCGCGAGCACGGCTCGAATGCCTCCATTGAGGACGATGCTTTTGGGTACTCCACCTGGCCATTGCAGGAGCAAGCAAATTTTGGCGCGCAATTGCCCTGCATCAAAGAAGCCGAATACGTCCATGAGGTATTAAATGACATCGTGGAATGGCAAAACGTTGGCCTCTCCAAACACACAAGCACCCGGGCCAAAAGCGGCTGGGGGCTCGATGAAAATAGCAATGACTACACATTCCGCCAATTCGGTGTCCATGAAAAGGACGGTAAAAGGGTAGGCGTGGCCTTGAGCGTCATCGTCGAGGGCGAGGATTATGAAAGTGGCTCCGCCGCGATCGATGACCTTGCCGATGATGTCCTTAAGGTCATCGACAAATCCATTGAAGATGAAAAACTAGAGCCCGATTCCTCCTGCGAGGATGCCTAGTATTCTGCGGTTTGCCTTAAATGGTAGCGGCTGCTAGTGTCGTATCCACTACCGCCCAAGGTACCTTTTCTAGGAACCTGGGTCACAAGCGGAGATTCTCCCACCCGATGCCGCGAACTTAAAGCTCGTTGGATAACGGTAAAGGTAACCAGACATTAGTGTCTGGCTCTGTGAGATCTCCCGGCTGCCTTTGGCAGACCGGGTTAGATTCGTTTGTGGTCCACGGTAGGTGAACTCATTACCCAAAACCCCTAATCGAGGAGAACCACAATCAGCGCTGAAGCTCGCATTAATGAGCGTATCCGAGTACCCGAGGTCCGTCTTGTCGGCCCCGGTGGTGAACAGGTGGGTATCGTCCGCACCGATGATGCCCGCAAGCTTGCTTATGAAGCTGACCTGGATTTGGTCGAGGTAGCTCCTAAGGCTAAGCCCCCAGTTGCCAAAATCATGGACTACGGCAAGTTCAAGTATGAGCAGGCCCAAAAGGCTCGCGAATCTCGTAAGAACCAGCAGCAGACCGTGGTGAAGGAACAAAAGTTCCGTCCGAAGATCGACGATCACGATTATGAGACCAAGAAGAGTAACGTAGTTCGCTTCCTGGAAAAGGGATCCAAGGTCAAGGTGACCATCATGTTCCGCGGCCGCGAGCAATCGCGACCGGAGCTGGGTTTCCGGCTTTTGGAGCGGTTGGCCGATGACGTCGCTGAGGTTGGCGTAGTTGAGTCCCGCCCCAAGCAGGATGGTCGCAACATGACCATGGTTTTGGGTCCGGTTCGTAAGGGCAAAAAGTAAACCATATTCCACGTAGGATTTAAGGACTTAATACTCATGAAGCAGAAGACCCACAAGGGCACCGCAAAGCGCATCAAGGTGACCGGTTCCGGCAAGCTGCGCCGCGAGCAGGCAAACCGCCGCCACTTGCTGGAGGGCAAGCCTTCCAAGCGTACCCGTCGCCTCAAGGGCACCGAGTCCGTCTCTCAGCCAGACACCAAGCGCGTCAAGCGCCTGCTCGGTCGCGCCTAAAAGCGCCCAATCAACCCACATCCACCATCTCAATCAGAATTTAAGGAAGTATTACTGTGGCACGAGTAAAGCGCTCAGTTAACGCAAAGAAGAAGCGTCGCGCGATCCTGAAGTCCGCCAAGGGCTACCGTGGTCAGCGTTCCCGCCTGTACCGTAAGGCCAAGGAACAGTGGCTGCACTCTATGACCTACGCTTACCGCGACCGTCGCGCGCGTAAGTCCGAGTTCCGTAAGCTGTGGATCCAGCGCATCAACGCTGCTGCCCGCATGAACGACATCACCTACAACCGCCTGATCCACGGCCTGCGCTTGGCTGAGATCGAGGTAGACCGCAAGATCCTCGCTGAGCTTGCCGTCAATGACTTCGAGGCCTTCTCCGCACTGTGCGAGACCGCCAAGGCCGCCCTGCCTGAGGACGTCAACGCACCGAAGGCTGCGTAAGCTTTTCAGCTACATAGCTGCTTGCCCACTCCATCACCGGTTAATCCCCGGCGTGGGGTGGGTTTCGTGCTATCTCAACGCCTAATGCTCGTCAAAATCGTGCACGCTGTGTGCTAGATTGATGAGTCTATAAAGCTAGTATTTGCAAGGAGACTGCCAAGCTATGATGAGCCCGTATAACCGCGAGCAACCAGAAGGCAACCCTTATTCGAGTCAATTTCCTGGCCAGGATCGGCCGTATTACTCCCAGGAATTCCACTCTGGTGGCTATCCGCAGCAGGGCTATCCTCAGCAACAATATGCGGTGGCAGGTAACCAAAAGTCCTGGGTAGCTGCGTTGCTTCTGTGCTTCTTCTTGGGCAGTGTCGGCGCGCATAACTTCTACACTGGTCGCACAACTTATGGTGTCGTGCAGTTGTCTCTCAATATCCTTGGCTGGTTTACCTTCTGGTTCCTGTTGGGCTTCCTTTTCTGGACCGTTTTAGGAATCTGGGTGTTCATTGAGTTCTTCATGATTCTCCTTGGCGTGGGCGATTACGACAAGGACGCACGGGGAGTCCCGTTAAAGAAGTAATTTTTTGCCATGGCCCTGCCGGATTTCTGGCAGGGCTTTGTCATATCTGAGGCGTGAAACGAGCAGTTCAGCGCCCAAGGTAGGGTAGGGCCTATGAATTTAGACTTTGACTCCGCCTTTACTGAACGCACTCCGCGCATCGTCAACGCGGCGAAATTGCACCGGGCTGCTAATCGTAAGAAGGCCAAGCAGTTCATTATCGAGGGCGAAAATGCGGTGGATGCTGCGGTGTCTACGGGTGCGGCCACGGATGTATTTGTGACGGAAAAGGCCGCGGAGCGCTTTGCGGACATCGTCACGGCCTGCGGCTATATGGATGTCTACGTCCACCCCATTACAGATAAGGCCGCAAAGCATCTGGCCGATACTGCGACTACGACGGGAATTTTTGCCCTGTGTAGTTCTTCGGTCTTGTGGTCCGCAGGAAAGATTCTTAATGGAAAGCCGAATTTGATTTCGGTGCCGGTGCTTACCTCGGAGCCCGGGAACGCGGGGACGTTGATTAGGACTTCGGACGCGATGGGCGCCGACGGCGTGATCTTCGCCGGCGAGACCGTGGATCCCTTAGGCAGCAAGGTTGCCCGGGCTTCGGCAGGCTCCTTATTCCACGTCCCAGTTGCACGCGATCCAAATATCAAGGACGTACTCGGCCAATTGCGCAAGTCTGGCATGCAAATCGTCGCTACGGCCGCGGATGGGGAAGTAGAGCTTGCCGATGCCGACCTCACCCAACCCACCGCCTGGCTCTTCGGCAATGAAGCCCACGGGCTGGGCGAGCTGCTTGAAGAGGCCGATATGCGGGTACGCATCCCGCTGCGGGGGCGCGCGGAGTCACTCAACCTTGCCACCGCGGCCAGTATTTGTTTGTACGAATCCGCCAAGGCACAGGAACAGAGTTAGGCCGCAATCGCGTTTATCCGCTGTAGCGAATGAAAAAGGGGTCCCTGAGACCGTCCGTGTCCTAGTGACAGAGTATGATTGCACGCGTTAGTTTTCGCGCGAGAAGAAGGTACGAAGTACGTGTCCGATACACCGCAGATCGAATTGACCGAACAGGCCCTCGGGGCCGCGGCCGATAAGGCTATCGCAGCCTTCGAAGCAGCAGAGACGCTAGAGGATCTCACCGCTGCCCGCCGCGAGCACTTAGGCGAAAACGGGTATATCCCGCAAGCCCGCCAATCCCTCGGGCAAATCCCCAAGGATCAACGCAAATCCGCCGGCAAGGCCGTCAATATGGCCCGCGGCAAGATGGAAAAACGTTTTGCGCAGGTCAAGGACGAATTGGAGCAGCAGGCTCGCGAGGCCCAGCTGAAGGCCGAAACCGTTGACGTGACCATTCCTACGACTCGGGCGCAAACGGGTGCGCTGCACCCCATTACCTCCTTATCGGAGCGCATTGCCGATATTTTCGTTGGCATGGGGTGGGAAATCGCCGACGGCCCAGAGATCGAGGCAGAGTACTTTAACTTCGATGCCCTGAACTTCAAGCCGGATCACCCAGCGCGCACCCTGCAGGATACGTTCCACGTGGGCAAGGAAGGCTCCAAGCAAGTTCTCCGCACGCACACCTCGCCGGTGCAGGTGCGCACGATGCTCGAGCGCGATGTGCCCCTGTACATCGCCTGCCCGGGGCGCGTTTTCCGAACAGACGAGCTGGACGCTACTCACACCCCGGTATTCCACCAGGTGGAGGGGCTCGCCGTGGATAGGGGTTTGACCATGGCTCATCTGCGCGGAACGCTTGAGCACCTGGCCAAAGTGCTCTTCGGCCCCGAAACCACGACGCGCATGCGCGTTAATTACTTCCCGTTCACGGAACCTTCTACCGAGGTAGATGTCTGGTTCCCCAATAAAAAGGGCGGGGCCGGCTGGATTGAATGGGGCGGTTGCGGAATGGTAAACCCCAATGTGCTGCGCGCGGTAGGTGTTGATCCGGAAGAATATACGGGTTTCGCGTTCGGCATGGGCCTTGAGCGCACCCTGCAATTCCGCAATGGACTGACCGATATGCGCGACATGGTCGAAGGCGATGTCCGCTTCACCTTGCCCTTTGGCGTACAGGCTTAAAACCCAGAAAGGATAGATACATCATGCTTATTTCCCAAGACTGGGTTACCCGTATCCTTGGCGCTTCCAATCCGAACTGGAGCGCGTCCGCTGCCGATATGGATTCCGGTTTCGTCCGTGTGGGCTTTGAAACCGAAGGATATGAGCCTATCCCTGAGACTACTGGTCCATTGGTCATTGGCCAGGTTGTAGAAATTGAAGAGCTCACGCAGTTCAAAAAGCCCATTCGGTACTGCCAAGTCAACGTCGGCCAGGCCAATGGCACCGGTGAATTGCAGGGCATTATCTGCGGTGCGCGTAACTTCCGTTTGCATGACTACGTTGTAGTCTCCCTGCCCGGCGCAGAGCTGCCCGGCGGCTTCAAAATCGCAGCGCGCGAAACCTATGATCACATCTCCAATGGCATGATGTGCTCCGCTGCTGAGCTGGGCCTTGGCGCGCAGGCAAACGGCATCATCGTGCTGGGAGAGGAAGTTGCGGACATGGTGGGCGAAGATGCCCGTCCAGTCATCGGCCTGTCCGATACTGATTTTGACGTCAATATCACCCCAGACCGCGGCTACGCACTATCCGCGCGTGGGTTAAGCCGCGAGATCGCCTCGGCCTTTGATCTGGAGTTTAAGGACGTCGCCGATGATCCAGCGGTAGCTGGAATCGATACCTCTGTTGTGCCAGAGGCCGAAGGATCGCTTCTCATCATCGATCTGCGCGAGGAAACTAAGGCGCAGCGATTTGGCGTGCGCAAGGTGACCGGCATCGATCCGCAGGCACGCACCCCATTTTGGATGGAACGCGAACTCATGCTGTGCGGCCAGCGCAGCGTCAATGTGGCAACGGATGTGACCAACTACGTCATGTTGCTCTTGGGCGCCCCGATGCACGCCTTCGATGCCAATGAAATCGCAGGCGACCTTACGGTGCGCAATGCACACGAAGGCGAGAAGTTTGAGACCCTCGATCACGTCACTCGCGAACTTTCTGGTGAAGACGTGGTCATCTGTGATGACAACGGCATTCAATCTCTAGCCGGCGTTATGGGCGGTACGAGCTCAGAGATTTCTGACCAGACCACCGATGTCTACTTTGAGTCCGCAATCTGGCATCCCATCACCGTGGCCCGCACTTCTCGCCGGCACAAGCTTTCTTCTGAGGCATCGCGCCGGTTTGAGCGCGGCGTCGATCCGGCCATCGTCGAGGTGGCCCTCGATATTGCGTGTGCGTTGTTGCACTCCATCGCGGGCGGAACGATTGACAAGGGTCGCACCCTCGTCGGTGAGGTTGCTCAGCCACAGGCTATTCGTTTGCGTGCGGAAAAGCCGAGCGAATACGCCGGTGTGGAGTACTCCCGCGAGACCGTTATCTCCCGCCTCGAAGAAGTCGGTTGCTCCGTCGAAGCAGAATCGGATTCGGTACTTAAGGTCACACCCGCGACCTGGCGTACCGATATTTCCATGGACGTTGACCTCATCGAGGAGGTCTTGCGCCTAGAAGGCCTAGAAGATATCCCCACCGTTCTGCCTACGCCAGCAGGCGGTCGTGGTTTGCCCCTAGCGCAAAAGCGCCGCCGCGCCATCGGCCACGGTTTGGCCTATGCCGGCTACGCAGAGGTTTTGCCCACGCCGTTTATCGCAAACGACACCTTTGATGTGTGGGGCCTTGCCGCTGACGATGCCCGCCGCACTACCGTGGCAGTGCAGAACCCGTTGGAGTCTGACAAAGCCATCTTGGCCACGACCTTGCTTCCCGCAACGCTTGAGGCTTTGGGCCGCAACGTAGCTCGCGGCCGCAAGGATCTGGCGCTGTATGGCCTGCAGCAGGTGGCATTCAAGCGCGCAGAATCGTCACCGATGCCTTCCGTTGCCCAGCGTCCTGGCGATGAAGTTGTGGAAGAACTCCTGCGCACCCTCCCGGATCAGCCCTTGCACGTGGCAACCGTCGCTACGGGCAAGATGGAACACGAGGGCCCGTGGGGCGAAGGCCGCGATTACACTTATGCGGATGCCATCGAATCCGCACGTCTGGTTGCCCGCGCCGCGGGCCTTGATATCGAGGTCGAAGCCGCGCAACACCTGCCGTGGCACCCAGGCCGGTGCGCCGCCATCAAGGTGCCAGGATCAGATGACATCGTGGGCTACGCCGGCGAATTGCACCCCCAGATTCTTGAGGCGCTCAACTTGCCGCCGCGCACGTGTGCGATGGAGCTTAATATCACGGCGCTGCCGTTGACGGAGCGCTTCCCAGCGCCGGTGCTGTCTGCATTCCCAGCTTTGCACCAAGACATCGCGCTGGTGGTGGATGAGGATATCCCAGCAGAAAAGGTGCGCGCCACGGTGGAGGAGGGAGCTGGCGATCTCATCGAGTCGGTCGACCTCTTCGATATTTTCCGCGGTGAGCAATTGGGCGAGGGCAAAAAATCCTTAGCTTTCCAGCTGCAATTCCGCGCTGCAGACCGTACCTTGACCGATGAGGAGGTCAACGAGCACCGCACTACAGCCGCCGAATTGGCCAAGCAGCGCTTCGGCGCAGAAATGCGAGCATAGGGCAGACCCAGTAGTCCAGCCCTTTGCATTAAACGGCGAAGAACCAGACTTTGGTGGCACATAAGCCACTCGGGTCTTGGGTCTTCGCCGTTATGCTATTTCATGCAGATGTTTATTATTTTCACTCCTTATGAGCTGCGAAAAGTAATCCAATTCACTGAATAACATACAGTGGAGCGTATTTCTTGCTATAGTTCCGGGTATGACGATTTCAGTAGCAGTGGCAGGGGCCACAGGATACGCCGGCGGAGAGATACTGCGCTTGCTGCTATCCCACCCTGCCTATCACTCCGGTGACCTGCGCATTGGTTCCTTGACGGGAAATTCCCAAGTGGGCCAGCGCGTCGAAGAAATTATGCCGCACCTGCCGCAACTGGCAGAGCGCGTTATCGCCGAAACGACACCCGAGGAACTTGCGGGACATGACGTCGTATTCTTGGGCTTGCCGCATGGACACTCGGCGCGGATCGCGGAGCAATTGGGCGATGAGGTAACCATCATCGATTGCGCCGCCGACTTTCGGCTCCGTAAGGAAAGCGATTGGAAAGCCTATTACGGCGGGAACTATGCGGGGCAGTGGCCGTACGGTATCCCGGAAATCCCGGAAAACAGGTCAAACCTTAAAGGCACAAACCGGGTAGCCGTGCCCGGATGTTTCCCCACGGCCATTACCTTGGGGGCACTGCCCGCTATTGCGCGAGGGCTAGTGGAATCCACCCTTTCCGTGATTGCCATCACCGGCGTCTCCGGAGCGGGAAAGAAGGCTTCCGTCGCGCAATTGGGCGCAGAGACCATGGGAAACGTCAAGGCTTATAAACCAGGCGGCACCCACCGGCATACCCCGGAAATCGTGCAGAACTTGCAACCATTTTCCCACGATGAGGTGTCCGTGAGTTTCACCCCGGTGCTTGCGCCCATGCCCCGCGGGATTCTGGCGACGATTACGGCGGAGCTGAAAGGGGGCATCGGCAAGCAGCAGGTGCGCACCGCATTTGAGGAATTCTATGCCGATGAGCCCTTCTGCCTAGTGCTGCCAGAAGGCCAACAACCGGAAACCCAGAACGTGGTGGGCACGAACATGGTGCATATCCAAGCCCACGTCGATGAAAATTCCCACCGCCTCATCATTACCGCGGCGCTAGACAATTTATGCAAGGGTACCGCCGGTGCCGCCGTGCAATGTATGAACCTTGCGCTGGGATGGACAGAAACTTTGGGATTGCCCCAAGCCGCAGTCGCCCCTTAGGGCTGCGCACAATACAGAGGAGGAAATGATGACTACACCAGGAATCACAGGACCCGCCGGATTCAGTGCCGGCGCGGTAAAGGCCGGAATCAAGCCTTCCGGAAAATCGGATTTAGCTTTGATCGTCAATGAGGGCCCGCGCTCGGATGCGGCGGCGGTGTTTACGCGCAACCGCGTGGTGGCTTCCCCAGTAAAGGTCTCCCGCGAGGCGGTAGCGGATGGCCAGTTGCGCGCCGTAGTCATCAACTCCGGCAATGCCAATGCGTGCAATGGCGCGCAAGGCGATGCCGATGCGCGCGCAATGGTGGACGCCGTATCTCATCGCACGGATATCGCTGTGAAGGATATTGCCATCTGTTCTACCGGGCTTATCGGCGAGCCGTTGCCCATGGAGAATGCGCTTGCGGGCATCGCTGACGTCGTGCACCACGTGGGTACGACTCCACAGCACGGCAATGATGCCGCCACAGCCATTATGACCACGGATACCGTCCCCAAGGAATCCGCTTTTGCAGGCGATGGATGGTCCGTGGGCGCTATGGGCAAGGGCGTTGGCATGATGGCGCCGTCGCTAGCCACGATGTTGGTCTGCATTACTACCGATGCCGTCGCTGACGCGGCGGTCCTCCAAAGCTCGCTGGAAAAGGCCTGCGCACAGACTTTTAATACCTTGGACGTGGACGGTTCAACCTCTACCAATGACACCGTGATTGTCATGTCCTCCGGGGCCTCCGGCGTACAGCCCAGCGAAGAAGAGTTGTACCAAGCAATCCTAGAGGTCTGCGCGGATATTGCGGATCAGCTCCAAGCCGATGCTGAGGGAGTGACAAAGCGCGTAAAGATCACCGTTGAAGGCACGGGCTCCGATGAGCAGGCGCTTAATGCCGCTCGCACCCTGGGCCGGGATAACTTATTCAAGTGCGCCATGTTCGGCTCCGATCCCAACTGGGGCAGGGTACTGGCCGCCGTCGGCATGGCGGATGCAGACATGGACCCAGACAACATCTCCGTCTATTTCAATGACCAGCCGGTATGCGAGCACTCGACGGGCGCGCCCGGGGCCCGCGATGTGGACTTGAGCGGGGCAGATATCGATGTCCGCGTGGATCTCGGCACCGGCGGTGAAGGTACGGCCTTTGTCCGCACGACGGACCTGTCCTACTCCTACGTTGAGATCAACTCGGCGTATAGCTCCTAGGAGGAGAAATGTTTCCCGGATTAAATAATCAAGAACGCGCTACGGTGCTGGCTGAAGCCCTGCCGTGGTTGCAACACTTCCGCGATAAAATCGTCGTCGTCAAGTATGGCGGCAACGCCATGGTGGATGAGGAACTCAAGGAAGCCTTTGCGGCGGATATGGTGTTTCTGCGCACCATCGGCGCAAAGCCCGTTGTCGTCCACGGCGGCGGCCCGCAGATCAATTCCATGCTGGATAAGCTCGGCATCGAAGGCGAGTTTAAGGGCGGTTTCCGCGTCACCTCGCCCGAAATCATGGATGTGGTGCGCATGGTCCTTTTTGGCCAAGTCGGCCGTGGACTAGTAAACCTCATAAACTCGCACGGGCCCTACGCCGTGGGCACAAGCGGCGAAGACGCTGGACTTTTCCGCGCCACCAAGCGGTTTGTGGACGTAGAAGGAGAGGCAACCGATATCGGCATGGTGGGCGATATCGTGGAGGTCAATCCGGCAGCCGTCAATGACATTATCGAAGCCGGCCGCATCCCGGTGGTCTCAACCATCGCGCCAGGAGCCGATGGCGAGGTATATAACATCAACGCCGATAGCGCCGCGGGTGCGCTGGCGAGCGCACTGGGAGCAGAACGCCTTGTCATCTTGACCAACGTGGAAGGCCTTTATACCGACTGGCCGAATAAAGATTCCTTAGTCTCCAAAATCGAAAGCGATGAGCTTACCGGTCTTCTTCCCGGCCTGAGCTCCGGCATGATTCCCAAAATGGAATCCTGCCTCAATGCCGTGCAGAGCGGGGTATCCGCCGCGCACGTCATCGACGGCCGAATAGGCCATTCCGTACTCCTTGAGCTTTTAACCCCAGGCGGCATTGGAACGATGGTCCTGCCCGATGATTACGAAAAGCACGATTATCCCGAAGGCACAGTGTTCAGGAAGGACGATATCGCATGAGCGCACAAGAAACATTAACCGGCCGATGGTCAGAAACGCTGGCCAATACCTACGGTGAGCCGCCACTCGGCTTGGTGTCCGGGGAGGGGGCTACCGTTACCGATGAGAACGGGAAAACCTACATTGACCTGCTGGCCGGCATCGCCGTGAATTCCTTGGGCTATGGCAATGCGGAGGTAGCAGATGCCGTTGCCAAGCAAAGCCGCACCCTTGTGCATACCTCCAATCTTCTTGCCACCCAACCTGTGCTCGACGCTGGGGCAAAGCTCATTGAGCGGGTAGGCGATAGCGACGCGCGCGTGTTTTTCTGCAACTCCGGCTCAGAGGCAAACGAAGCGGCATTCAAGCTCGCGCGGCTCACCGGTAGGCGGCGCATCCTCGCCGCGCACCATGGTTTTCACGGGCGCACAATGGGCTCTTTGGCCATGACTGGGCAGCCCGATAAGCAAAAGGCATTCCGCCCACTGCCAAGTGGCGTGGAATTTTATCCTTACGGCGATATCGACTACCTGCGCCAATTAGTGGAGCAAGACGCCGCGGATACCGCCGCCATCATTTTCGAGCCGATTCAGGGTGAGACCGGAATTATCCCCGCTCCCGCCGGTTTTATGCGGGCCGTTGCTGATTTATGCGATGAACACGGTATTTTGCTCATCGTCGATGAGGTCCAGGCCGGGGCAGGGCGCACGGGGCAATTCTTTGCGCACGAGTTTGAGGGAATTTCCCCCGATGTCATCACCATGGCCAAGGGCCTCGGCGCCGGATTGCCCATCGGCGCCACTATCACCCGCGGTCGCGCCAAGGATTTATTTCAGCCGGGTTCCCACGGGACCACCTTTGGCGGAAACCCCGTGGCGTGCGCTGCGGCCAATGTAGTACTCGATGCACTTGATGAGAAGTTCTTGAATGAGGTCTCCGCCAAGGGCGAGCACGTAGCGCAGCAAGTAGAAAAGATTTCCGGGGTCAGCGAGGTGCGCGGCCGCGGTCTTATGCTAGGTGTTGTATTAAATGCGCCGGTGGCTCGCGAGGCCGTCAAGCGTGGATTTGAGCAAGGGATAATCCTCAATGCCCCGAGCGAGAACGTTTTGCGCCTTACTCCGCCATTGGTCATTTCCCAGCAGGAAATTGATACTGCCCTAGAAAAGCTACGCACCGTTGTGGAGGAATTAGTATGAGCTTGCGCCATTTCTTAGCCGATGATGACCTTAGCCCGGAGGAACAAAAAGAAGTCCTCGATCTCGCGGTTAAGCTCAAGGCCGATCCATTCGCGCGGCGCCCGTTGGAGGGACCAAAGACGATAGCCGTCCTCTTTGATAAGACGTCCACGCGCACCCGCTTTTCCTTTGAAACCGGAATTGCGCATATGGGCGGCAGCGCCATTACCGTTGATTCTTCGGGCACGCAGATGGGCAAGGGCGAGTCCTACCAGGATACGGGCGCGGTCTTGTCCCGCTACGTGGAGGCCATCGTCTGGCGCACATATGCCCACGACAACCTGGAACAGATGGCGGAGACTTCGACGGTTCCACTGGTCAATGCGCTGTCTGATGACCTGCATCCCTGCCAAATTTTGGGCGATCTTCTGACCTGCCGGGAAAACCTTGGCGATCTTGCTGGCCGCAAGGCGGTCTATCTTGGGGACGGCAATAATAATATGGCTAATTCTTATATGATTGGCTTTGCTACCGCTGGCATGGATATTTCCATCATTTCGCCGGAAGGGTTCCAGCCTCGTCCCGAATTTGTCGAGCGCGCACGGCAGCGCGGCAACGTCACGGTTACCGATGACGTTGCGGAAGTAGCCGGCGCCGATGTAGTTATAACGGATACCTGGGTGTCTATGGGCCAGGAAAACGATGGGCAGGATAGGCGCACTCCGTTTTTGCCATATCAGGTCTCTAAAGACGTGATGGCAAAGGCAAAGCAAGACGCGATTTTCTTGCACTGCCTGCCGGCCTATCGTGGCAACGAGGTGACCGCAGAAGTCATCGACGGGCCGCAATCCCGAGTATTCGATGAGGCGGAAAACCGCCTGCATGCCCAAAAGGCACTGCTGGTGTGGCTACTCGATATTAATAAGGAGAACCGCTAGCGATGAGCACCCCGAGCACTCGAACTGCCCGGCAGGCAAAGATCTTGGAAATTTTGGATCGCAATCGCGTCACGAGCCAGGTGCAATTATCGGAGCTCTTGTTGGCAGAAGGCATCGATATCACGCAGGCCACGCTGTCGCGGGATCTTGATGAGCTGGGAGCGAAAAAGGTCAAGCGAGACGGTGGGCGCTCGTACTATATGGTCGCGGGCGAGCTGGAACAATTCGAGGATCAGGTGGGCGGACCGCGCGAGAAGTTGCGGCGCATGTTGGATGAATTGGTGGTTTCCCACGATTCTTCGATGAATATCGCGATGTTGCGCACGCCGGCGGGCGCAGCGCAGTACCTCGCCAGCTTTATCGATCGCGTGGGCCTGCACGATGTAGTGGGGTGCATCGCCGGTGATGACACCATCTTTGTGCTGGCACGCGAGGGGGTTACCGGTGCGGAATTGGCGGAAAAGCTGAAGACGCAGAAGATTTAAAAAATTGTGGCATTCTCACACCCGCTCGTATATTATTTAACTAACCGAATTTTTTTCAATTAATGAAGGAGTCTTAGCATGTCTGCACGCGTAGTCTTGGCCTATTCCGGTGGCCTCGATACCTCGGTAGCCATTCCATACTTGGCAAAGATGACTGGCGGCGACGTCGTGGCCGTCTCCCTTGACTTGGGTCAGGGCGGCGAGGATATGGAGTCCGTACGCCAGCGCGCGCTCGATTGCGGTGCGGTGGAGTCCATCGTTATCGATGCTAAAGATGAGTTTGCGGAGCAATATTGCGTGCCTACCATCAAGGCGAATGGCATGTACATGAAGCAGTACCCGCTGGTATCTGCCATTTCCCGCCCGCTTATTACCAAGCACCTGGTAAAAGCCGCCCAGGAGCACGGCGGAACGCACGTCTCCCACGGTTGTACCGGCAAGGGCAATGACCAGGTGCGCTTCGAGGTTTCCTTCCGCGCCCAGGATCCATCGCTAGAAATCGTCGCTCCCGCGCGCGATTATGCATGGACCCGCGATAAGGCCATTGATTTTGCGGAAGAGATTAACCTTCCCATTGAGCAATCGGCGGCCTCGCCCTTTTCCATCGACCAAAACCTGTGGGGCCGTGCGGTAGAAACCGGCTTCCTGGAGGATCTGTGGAACCCACCGACAAAAGATCTCTACGCATATACGGAAGACCCGGGCCTGGGCAATGCTCCGGATGAGATCATCATTTCCTTTGAGAAGGGTGTTCCGGTTGCCGTCGATGGCAAGAAGTTGACCCCGCTGCAGGTCATCGAAGAGGTCAATCGCCGCGCTGGTGCCCAGGGAATCGGCCGCCTGGACATGGTAGAGGACCGGTTGGTGGGCATTAAGTCCCGCGAGGTCTACGAGGCACCGGGTGCCATGGTGCTCATTCAGGCCCACGAGGCGCTGGAGGATGTCACCGTGGAGCGCGAGCTGGCACGCTACAAGCGCCTGACGGATGCACGGTGGTCCGAGGAGGTTTACGACGGCCTGTGGCACTCGCCGCTCAAGCGTTCTCTGGATGCCTTCATCGAGGAGTCCCAGGAGAACGTCACTGGCGATATCCGCCTGAGCCTGCACGCAGGTACCGCGACCGTCACCGGCCGCCGCTCCGGACAGTCGCTGTACTCCTTCGATTTGGCTACCTACGACACCGGCGATACCTTCGACCAGACCGCTGCAAAGGGCTTTGTCCAGTTGCACGGCTTGTCCACCCAGATTTCCAACCAGCGTGACCGCGACGGCGGTTTCCCCACCAGCGCAGAAAAATAGGCACCGATGGAACCACACAAGACTAACGAAGGTGCGCTCTGGGGCGGCCGGTTCTCCGGCGGCCCTTCCGAAGCGATGTTCGCCCTCTCGGTTTCCACCCATTTTGACTGGGTGCTTGCCCCTTACGACGTACTCGCCTCGAAGGCGCATGCCAAGGTGCTGCACAAGGCAGGGCTGCTTTCCGATGCCGACCTCGACACCATGCTTTCCGGACTCACCGAGCTCGGGGAAAAGGTAGCTTCGGGCGAATTTGTGCCAGCACCCACCGACGAAGATGTGCACGGCGCCATGGAGCGTGGCCTCATCGACATCGTTGGGCCCGAGGTAGGCGGCCGCCTGCGCGCGGGACGTTCCCGCAATGACCAAGTTGCCACGCTCTTTCGCATGTGGGTACGCGATGCCATCCGCGATACGACCCTGCAAGTCTCCGAGCTTGTCGATGCCCTAGCGGATCAAGCCGCCGCGCATCCCGAGGCCATCATGCCGGGCAAGACGCACTCCCAGGCCGCGCAGCCCATCTTGCTTGCCCACGAATTGTTGGGTCATGCCCAACCGCTGCTGCGCGATATTCAACGCTTGCAGGACTTGGATAAGCGGCTAGCCGTATCCCCGTATGGCTCGGGTGCGCTCGCAGGTTCCTCCCTGCAGCTTGACCCAGAAGCCATCGCCGTAGAGCTCGGATTTGATTCCGCTGCGGAAAACTCCCTGGATGGCACCGCATCTCGCGATTTTGCCTCGGAAACGGCCTTTGTGCTGGCGCAGATCGCAGTGGACATGTCCCGGCTGGCAGAAGAGATCATCTACTGGTGTACCCCAGAGTACGGCTACGTCACCTTGGATGACGCGTGGTCGACAGGCTCATCCATCATGCCGCAGAAAAAGAACCCGGATATCCCGGAACTTACCCGCGGCAAGACCGGGCGCCTGATTGGCAACCTCACGGGGCTGCTATCCACGCTCAAGGCACAGCCACTGGCTTATAACCGCGACCTGCAAGAGGACAAAGAACCCATCGTGGACTCGGTGGCGCAGCTCAATTTGTTGCTGCCATCGATGACCGGGCTCGTGTCCACCCTGTCCTTTAATGAGGACAGGATGCGCGAGTTGGCACCACGCGGATTCACCTTGGCCACCGACCTAGCAGAGTGGATGGTTCGCCAAGGCGTGCCCTTCCGCGAAGCACACGAAGCTTCCGGCGCGTGCGTACGCATCGCCGAAGAGCGGGGAGTGGACCTGGTGGATCTCACTGACGAGGAACTTAGGGGCGTCGACAAGCGGCTGACCCCAGAGGTGCGCGCGGTCCTGACCATTGATGGTGCGGTCGCTTCCCGCACAACCAAGGGCGGGACCGCCGGCGTTCGCGTTGCTGAACAGCGCGAAACCGTCCGCGAACATGCCGCTGCGGCGCGTGAGTGGGCTACCAAGCCAGTGCGCACGCAGAACTAGAAGGGCGACAGACAAGGTCCCTGGCTTATCTAGTAGATAAAAATGCCCTCATCAATGAGAGGATGGCATTCCATGAGACGTTGCGGGTTGGCCCTTTATGCCGCCTGCGACGTTGTGCAACGTGATGCCGCGCCGTTCGGCATCCTCGGCGAAAGCTGAGATGAAGCTGGCCGAGCGCTTGCCGGAGGCGCAGTACACCCACGCTTCGCTAAGCCCCTCGGCCTGCAGGGAATCGAGGAGGCAGCGCGCTGCCTCTGGATCTTCCAGCCACACGGAGGTTGGTAAGTGGTAATGCTTGGCAGTGGAGTCAAAGAAGAAATCATCGATGGCGGCTTCACTGATTTCGCGCACATCGATGGCCGCGGCGCCATCGCGTAGCTTGTCGAAGATCTCGGCATCGGTATCATCGTCCTCCGGCACGGCACAAGCTCCGCCACCGTAGTCATGCTGCAACTGGGTGGTTAGTTCGCGTGCTGGGTCGCGGGGCACGTGGAAGTGGTCGATGGAGGCGGTTAGGGCATTGTAGATGCTTAGCAGGCCCACCCGGTCGCGGTTCATGCCCGTTGCGAACTGGATCAGCTCGGTGGACATCAGGCCCGCGACCACGCTGGTGGTCACGCCCAGCACGCCGGCGGTGGCGCAATCAGGCACGGAATCGGGGTCGGGTTGCAGGGGATAGAGGTCGCGCATGCCCACGCCCGACTCGGCGCCGGGCCCGGACCACCACACTGCGCAGTCGCCCCGAAAACGCAGCACCGAGCCCCATACCAGCGGGGTGCCCGTGATCTCCGCGGCATCGGCTGCTAGGAACTTGGTGGCAAAAGTATCAGAACCATCCACTAGGATGTCCACTCCACGGAGGTAGTCCACGGCATTGTCAGCGGTGAGTCGGTCGCGAATCGCATGCACCACGATGCCCGGCTGCAGTTGCTGGAGCCTTTCGGCCGCGACGTCCACCTTGGGCTTACCCACATCGTGGGCGCCGAATAGGATTTGGCGGTGGATATTGGTCAGATCCACCGTGTCGTCGTCGATCACTGAGATCTCACCCACGCCGGCGGCAGCCAGCTGCTGCATCAGGGGACAACCCAAACCACCAGCGCCAATGACTAAGACGTGGGTAGCGTGCAGTGCCTCTTGCTGGGCGATGCCGAAGCCGGGCAACAGCGTTTGGCGGGCAACCCTGTGCAACTCTTCGCGGGGAAGTTCGCTCATTACAAGACCTTGTCTTCCCAGCTAGCCAGCCCCTCGAACGATGACGAGGCCACGGCGTGCTGCCGTTTGGGAATGCGCCCGGCTTGGCGGGCCAACCGGCCGCCTTCCACGGCGTATTTCATTGCAGTGGCCATTGCCAGGGGATCCTGGCAGCGGTTGATAGCGCTGGCGAGGAGAACGCCGTCGCAGCCCAGCTCCATAGCCAGTGCAGCATCGGAGGCCGTGCCCACACCGGCATCCAGCAGTACGGGCACGTGTGTACGCGAACAGATCAGCTCGATATTGTGTGGATTCAGGATACCCAGGCCCGTACCGATGGGCGAGCCCAAAGGCATCACCGCATCCACGCCGACGTCTTCTAGCCGCTTGGCGATGACCGGATCGTCGCTCGTATATGCCAGCACCACGAATCCTGCGGCAACCAGCATCTCGCAAGCATCTACGAGCTCGACCACGTCCGGCAAAAGCGTGCGATCATCCGCGATAACCTCCACCTTCACCCAATTGGTACCAAGCGCCTCGCGGGCTAGCTTGGCTGTAGTTACGGCATCGCGGGCGGTGCGGCACCCGGCAGTGTTGGGCAGCACGTCAATATTCAATCGCTGTAAGAGCTCGAAGATGGATTCCCCACCGGAACTCGTGGCACTGTGCCGACGCATGGCCACGGTGGTCAGCTGCGTACCACTGGCAACCAGGGATTGTTCCAACATAGCCTGGCTGCTGGCACCGCCGGTTCCCATTACTAGGTGCGAATCGAAGTGTTTATCTGCGATAGAAAGCATGGTGAAAGCTCCTAACCGCCCTGCACGGCGACAAGGATATCCAATTCATCGCCGTCGGTTACTTCATAAGACCAGTTGCTGGCGGGAACCACGTCGCCATTTACGGCCACGGCCACGCCCTTGGGCGAGGCATTGCCAGTTTCTGCTTCTACGATGGCGGCCACGGTGATATACCTATCGCTGTTGCGTGGTTCTCCATTAACCGTGTATTCCATGGTGCGTATTCCTTTCGTTTTTGGCTATCGGGCGTGGCGCAGCGGATCGCAGGCCGAGATGTCCATCCCCGGGGACGTGCCCAGCCCCAACTGGACTCCTACCTTAGCCCCGAAGGCGGACAGGAGGATTCCGTGGCGGAAGTATCCGGTAGAGACCACCAGCCCGTCGCGTATTTTGCCTAGGTAGGGCAGGTCATCGGGGGTGCCGGGTCGGACTCCAACGATCGCTTCGATAAACTCGCACTCTTCCAGCCCAGGGACCACGCGGATGGCATCGCGCAGCAGTGTGTACACACCGTCTACGGCAGGCCCCTTACGGTTATCTTCGCGGCTGGTCGCCCCGACGGCGATGGTGCCATCGGTACGGGGGATGGCATACACCGGCCGGTCTTCCACGAACGCGCGCACCACCCGGGTCAGCGGCTCGCCGCTGGTGTGCACTATTTCTTCTGGCACCCGCAGTCGCAGCATGTCGCCGTACACCGGCCGAAGTGCTAGGGGATTGGCGCCCTCGAACCAGCCGTCCACGTCCTTAGCCCCCAGCCCGTTGCAGAGGTAGATCATTCCGGCGGTGACCATGCGGGCATCGGCAAGCTGCACATTTTGGCCGTCGATGCGCGTTGCTGCAGTGGACATAAAGCGAACCCCAGCGTGCAGCAGGTACTCCTGCAGGCAGGAGCCGAACATGCGCGGGTTGATCTGATGGTCGCCCGGGATTTCCACCGCGGCCGCCAGTTGGGGACTGAGCCCCGGCTCAAGCTTTCGGGCTTGCCGCAATGGCAGCGCGTGGGCATCCATGCCGTGTTTCTGTTGCAGCGCCAGCAGTTCGCGGATGTGTAAGCCATCGGCGCGGTCAGCCCCTACCACCAGGGTGGATTCACTGCGGTGGCCGGTCGGCGCTGAGGTTTTGCCACCCAACCTGGCCAGTAGGTCAGGGAACATCTCGCCCGAAGCCACCATCAGCGGGTACAGCGGTTCTTGCCTGTATTGCACTTCCGCAACCGGAGCCAGCATGCCGCCGGCCACGAACGTGGCGCCACTGATGGGCTGGGGATCTACTACTAGGATTTTCTGCGGGTCCACGCCCGCATCTACCAGTTCGAATGCGGTGGACAGCCCGATGATTCCTGCGCCGATTATGGCGTGCTCGGTATTATTCATGGGAGCCGTTTGCTGCGTTCGCGTTCGCCCGATCGAAGGCATCGACAACCGTGGTTGCCAGCGCAGCTGGATCATCGGAGTCCATAAAGGCACGCACAATCGCCACTCCAGCCACACCGGTTTGGGCCAGCGCTTCGGCGTCGGCGGCCTGCACGTCTCCAATTGCCACCACAGGAACGGCCGATGCACTCACGAGTGGGGGATAACCATCCAACCCCAGCGGGGTGCGGCCGGAGGTCTTCGTGGGCGTGGGGCGGAACGGGCCAGCTCCGATGTAGTCGATCACATCGGCGTACTCGTTAGCAGCCTGCACTAGATCAAGGGTGCCGGTAGTCAGCCCGATGATCGCATCCTCGCCAAGGATTCGCCGCGCCAAGCGTGGGTCCAGGTCGTCCTGGCCGATGTGCACGCCGTGGATGTTGTACTCGCCCATGAGCGCGGCGGCTACGTCGACTCGGTCATCGATAAGCACACGCGTCGCCGGATTGGCTTCCTCGACTGCCGCGGCAACGTCGATGGCCAGGGCGGTCAAATCGCGCACGCTGATGGGCTTGCTGCGAACCTGAATCACGCCCGCGCCACCGGCGGCTGCTGCCGCGGCAACCTGTACGACCTTTTCCTGCGGTGCGCCCGTCACGTGGTAACACCGCAGGTCCAGTTGCTTACCGTGCACTGTGTCCCGCTGCTTCCTTTTCCAAGTCCTCAGCTACTTCCTTGGCCTCGCTGCGGTTCAGATACAGCTTGGAACCCGCGCGGCGGAACTCCTCGGCCATTTCTTCTTCGCCTTCGGCATTTGAGACGCCCTCTTCGTCCACACTCTGGCGGCCAAAGCCCGGCAAGCCGAGGTCCTTGACCAGCGATTGCTCGTGGTCGGTGGCCAGAGCCTCGTCGATCTTCTCACCAAATGCGTCGCGGATGTCCTGGCTGATGCGCATGGAGCAGAATTTCGGTCCACACATCGAGCAGAAGTGGGCGGTCTTTGCCGGCTCCGCGGGCAGGGTCTCGTCGTGGTAGGACTGGGCGGTATCCGGGTCCAGGGACAGGGCGAACTGGTCGTGCCAGCGGAACTCGAAGCGGGCCTTGCTCATCGCATCGTCCCACTCGTGGGCACCCGGGTGGCCCTTGGCGACGTCCGCGGCGTGGGCCGAGACCTTGTAGGTGATCACGCCGGTCTTCACATCGTCCTTATTCGGCAGGCCGAGGTGCTCCTTCGGGGTGACGTAGCACAGCATCGCGGTACCACCCATGGCGATATTAGCCGCACCGATGGCGGAGGTGATGTGGTCGTAGCCGGGAGCAATGTCGGTGACCAGCGGTCCCAGGGTGTAGAACGGCGCACCGCCGCACCATTCCTGCTCCTTTTCGTTGTTGACCTGCACCATGTTTAGCGGTACGTGGCCCGGGCCTTCGACCATCACCTGCACGTCGTATTCCCACGCGCGGTGGGTCAGCTCGCCGATGGTCTTCAGCTCGGCGAACTGGGCTGCGTCGTTGGCGTCGGCGATAGAACCTGGGCGTAAGCCATCACCGAGTGAGAACGCGACGTCGTATTTGGCGAAGATCTCGCACAGCTCGTCGAAGTTCTCATAGAGGAAAGATTCCTTGTGGTGTGCCAGGCACCAGCCAGCCATGATGGAACCGCCGCGGGAGACGATGCCGGTCACGCGCTTGGTGGTCAGCGGCACGAAGGGCAGGCGCACGCCGGCGTGGATCGTCATGTAGTCCACGCCCTGCTCGCACTGCTCGATCACGGTATCGCGGAAGATTTCCCAGGTCAGGTCCTCGGCGACGCCGTCGACCTTCTCGAGTGCCTGGTAGATCGGCACGGTACCGATCGGCACCGGCGAGTTACGCATGATCCACTCGCGGGTGGTGTGAATGTCGTTACCGGTGGATAGATCCATCACGGTATCTGCGCCCCAGCGGGTAGCCCAGCGCAGCTTGTCCACCTCTTCGCGGATGGAGGAGGTCACTGCGGAGTTGCCGATATTGGCGTTGATCTTCGTGTTGAAGGCATTGCCGATGATCATCGGCTCGGACTCCGGGTGGTTGATGTTGTTCGGGATGATCGCCTTACCGGAGGCAACCTGCTCGCGCACTTTTTCTACATCGCAGTGCTCGCGCAGTGCGACGTATTCCATCTCCGGGGTGATAACACCCTGGCGGGCGTAGTGCATCTGGGTTACGCGCTTGCCATCCTTGGCCCGCAGCGTCTCGCGGCTGACGCCCTTCCACTCGTCGCTGGCCTCGCCACGCTTGAGGGCGCGGTTACCGTCGTCCAGCAAGTTGCGACGACGCCCCTCGTAGGCCTCCACATCTCCGCGGGCTTTGATCCACTCGCTGCGCAGGGCCTCTAGGCCTTCGGTTGGCTCGGCCCACGGACCGCGGGTGCGGTAGAGCTTCTGCGGTGCGTTCGGTCCCGTCGGGGAATCATCCAGCTGCACCTCGGTCTCCGGCACCTGCAGGGTGAAGGTCTTACCGAAGGATTCCACCTGCTTCTCGATGGGGGCGAAGCTGTGCTTCGGGTGGATTTCCGCACCATATTCGTCGTTCGGAATGGTGGTACGGGTGTGTTGGGTAGACGTATCCGTCATAGTTGACTCTCCTCATTCTTCCTTCGCTGGTTCTAACCAGGCAGGTTCTAGCGGTACTCGCGCGGGCATACAGCGCGATCTCAGCTCGATACCTCGAGCGCCCGTGTTCGGTTGCACTTCCTACTGTAACGCACAGCACCCGCGTATTAAGTCCTAGGGCGGACGGTTTTTCGGGCAGCCTCAATGAGCAAAGTAGAAAAGCGTTAAACAACTCCAGAGAGGCTCTCGGTGTGATGGCTGGGGCACGGGTTAGACTTAGCAGCATGATTGATCAGAAGCTCCTAGAGATCCTCGCGTGCCCGATCGACAAGCAACCGCTGGAGGATCACGGCGACTATTTGGTTAACCCCAGGCTGAACAAGGCCTATCCGGTGCAGGATGGCATTCCGGTCCTGCTGGTGGACGAGGCCAAGGACTGGCCCATTGGGTCCAAGTAACTAGAGCCACACGCTCTGGAAAAGCAGACACTTAGATAATTAGGGAACAGGGGAACACCTACGTATGACTAACAACACGAACATTGTTGACGAACTGGAATGGCGCGGGCTCATTAACCAGTCCACGGATTTGGAGGCTTTGAAAGAGGCCACAGAGAACCCGATCAGCTTGTACTGCGGTTTCGATCCGACGGGTAGCTCGCTGCACGCTGGGCACCTGGTACCACTGATTATGCTGAAACGCTTTCAGCAATTCGGCCACCGTCCAATCGCGTTGGCCGGTGGTGCGACGGGAATGATTGGTGACCCACGTGATGTTGGGGAGCGTTCTATGCTCACGGAAGAGCAGATCGCAGAGAATATGCAGATGATCAAGACCCAACTGGAATCTTTCGTGGACTTCACCGATTCGGGCGAGGTTGCAAGCCCAGCGGTGATGGTGAACAACGCGGACTGGATTAGCCAGATCAACGTCATCGAGTACCTGCGCGATATCGGTAAGAATTTCTCGCTGAACACCATGCTGGACCGCGATACGGTTAAGCGCCGCTTGGAATCCGATGGCATTTCCTACACCGAGTTTTCCTACATGCTGCTGCAGGCTAACGATTTTGTGCACCTACACAATGAGTACGACTGTGTCCTGCAGATTGGTGGTGGCGACCAGTGGGGCAACATCGTTTCCGGTGTGGATCTGAACCGGCGCGTGAACGGTGCGAAAGTCCACGGCCTGACGGTACCGCTGGTGACGGATGCCGAGGGTAATAAGTTCGGCAAATCCACCGGCGGCGGCAAGCTATGGTTGGATCCGCAGCTGACCAGCCCATACTCCTGGTACCAGTACTTTATTAATGCTGGAGACGCGGTGGTTATCGATTACCTGCGTTGGTTTACATTCTTGACTCAGGAGGAGATCGCGGATCTGGAGCGCAAGGTAGAGGAGGAACCCTACAAGCGTGAGGCGCAGCGAGTGTTGGCACGAGAAATGACCACACTGGTCCACGGCGCACAAGCCACCGAAGCAGTGGAGCTGGCCTCCCAAGCTCTGTTCGGTAAGGCGGAGTTGCAGGATTTGGACGAGGCCACGCTGTCTTCTGCATTGCAGGAGACCGAGGTAGCGGAGGTCAGCTCGGATGCCACGATCCTGGATCTATTGGTTTGTGCGGGCTTGGAGAAATCGAAGGGTGCCGCGCGCCGCACTGTGGGTGAAGGCGGTGCATACGTGAACAACCAGCGCATCGAGGACATCGAATGGTCTCCGTCTTCCCAAGACCTCCTGCATGGCTCGTGGCTGGTGTTGCGCAAGGGCAAGAAGCGCTTCGCCGGGGCACGGGTTGTGAATCCTTCCTAATGCCGTCACGCTTTCTGCCAATAAGGTAGCTAAATGATCCCTTGGTAATGGTTTTGACCATTTACCAGGGGATTTGTGTGTTTTTAGGTGTGGGGTGTAGCTTTATCCAAGTCGCCGAGAGGTAGCCGGTTGGTTACTTTTTAGTGACTTTTTGTACTGACTTGGCTCAAGGATTTGACTTGGTTCAGTTTGTTGGGTAGGTTAGTAAGAACCGCCGCTGAGAGGTTAACGTTTGGTTAACTTTCTTGTGGTGTGTGGATGTTGTTTGAGAACTCAATAGTGTGCCAATGTACTTATTTTTTATTTTTGTGTGCATGGTTGTGTGTTGATTGGTCTGTTGGCC